>JBAPYC010000256.1:0-2631 GCA_049284535.1 Streptosporangiaceae bacterium | reverse complement strand
CCGCAACAAACAGCTCGCCGACGAGAACGCCCGGCTCCGCCGCCAGCTCGCTCACGCACTGGGCGACCAGCGGTCTGCACGGACCCGATCAGGTAACGATCAAGGAGGCTGAAACAGCCGTGATCAGGCCGCGAGTGTCCCGTCGGCGACACTGTCCACGACGGGACGCCGCAGGTCACAGCTTCGGCTGACGCGAAGGCTCAAGATAACCGACAGGTAGAGCCGGTCCAGGCACTGCAGGTCCAGCGCGACGTGACATCCAGCACGTCGTTGACCGTGACCGGCACCGACCGGGTGAACCGCGACACCATGGCAACCTCCCGCACGTGGCCTACGCACGGAGGATGCGCTCACCTGCACCGTTACGTCCACAGAACCATAAACCTCGGCGGTATCAGGCGGAGCCTGTCTGGACGAGTGCTTCCCTGCGGTCCGTGGCCTGCCGGCGTGCATGTCGTTAGCCTGGCGGAATGAAGGTCAACCGCTCGGTCCCAGCGGCCACGGTCATCCCGGTTCTGATCTATCCGGACGTCCGCGAGGCGGTTGCCTGGCTGACTGCGGCATTCGGGTTTGTCGAGCGGCTACGGATCGGCGAGAACCACCGGTCTCAGCTGAGGGTCGGCGACGGGGCCGTGATCGTGGCCGAGCCAGGCGGCTACCACCGCCCGCCGAGTCGCGAGACAGTGGCCCAGTACGTGATGGTGCGGGTACCGGACGCGCGGTCTCACTGCGAGCGCGCCCGGGCACATGGCGCGGTCATCCTCGCGGAGCCGGCGGACTACATGTATGGCGAGCGGCAGTATGGCGCCGAGGACTTCGCCGGTCATCGGTGGACGTTCACCGAGACGGTATCGGACACAGACCCGCAGACGTGGGGCGGTCAGTACCTGAACCCGGACTGACTGCCTCTGCCAGCCTGGCGCTGACGCCTGATGAGGCGCAGCCGGTTAGCATCTCATCGGCAGCGGCTGGTTCGTGAGCCTGCGCTGGTAGTCGGACTTCCGGGCCTGGGCTTGGTGGTGGCGTCGCCATCGTGACCAGTGCTGGTAGTGCTCGCCCGGATGTTACGGATGCGTGAAGGCTGTCAGCAGGCGGCGGATCTCGGCGGCGGTCAAGTACCAGTGCTTCTGGTAACGGCCCCGCGCGTGTACCCGCCGATCGGATCGCCCTTGCTAGCCGTCGCTGGCGATGTTCTGCACGCTCGTTCGGGGTGACCCAGATCGCCAGGTGGTCTGGCCTGAGGGAGGGCCTATCGCTGAGGCACCGGTCCGGTGCCCGGCGAAGCGATCTGGCCTGCCCGTCGACGGCGGCAGGGTAATCGGGCCATGGCTCCGGGTTGAAGATGTGAGACTGAGGCAATGGTCGAGGTGCCGGCAGTTGTGCGAAACAAGGCCCGCGCCGTCGGCGCCGAGGACTGGCTCGAGCGATTGCCGGCGCTTGTCTCGAGCCTGGAGGCCGACTGGTCGATTGCAGTCGGGCACCCCTACGAGGGCGGCACCGAGGCTTTCGTGGCGGACGCGACCCGGGCGGATGGTACCCCGGCCGTCCTGAAGGTGCTCGTCCCAGGGACCGGGAACAACCCCTCCAGCGAGGCGACCGTCCTCCGTCTCGTCGGCGGAGACGGATGCCCGGTGCTCTACCGGCACGACCCTGACCAGGGCGCGTTGCTCATGGAGCGGCTGGGCCGGCCCATGTATGAGCTTGGACTGCCGCTGGCCCGTCGCCTGGACATTCTCTGCGCCACCGCTGCGCGCATATGGCGGTCGGCGCCAGACTGCGGGCTGCCCACGGGGGCGGCCAAGGCCCGATTGCTCGCTGACTTCATCGTGACGTCGTGGGAGGAGCTCAGCCGTCCGTGCTCTGAGAAGACTGTCGACCATGCCCTGGCCTGCGCTCGCCGGCGGGCGCAGGCGCACCGCGACGAGAGGTCCGTGCTGGTCCACGGCGACGTGCACCAACTGAACGCTCTCCAGCACGCCGGCGGCTTCAAGCTGATCGATCCTGACGGCCTCCTGGCCGAAGCCGAGTACGACCTGGGAGTCCTCATGCGGGGCGATCCCGTCGAGCTGCTTGGCGGTGACCCCGTCGACCGGGCCCGCTGGCTGGCCGCCCGCACGGGGCTCGATCTCGTCGCCATATGGGAGTGGGGCGTTGTCGAGCGGCTGTCGACAGGACTGCTCTGTACCCGCATCCACCTACAGCCCCTCGGCCGCGACACGCTGGCGGCGGCCGAGGCCGTCGCCGGCCTGATGATCGGCTAAAGGGACGAGAGTCCGGCACTAGGACGCCGCCACGACGCGCCCATCCCGTCGGCAGCGCCCTGGAGCCGGTCCACACTTCGATCGTGCCCGGCACGCTTCACTGCGTCCGGGTTCAGGACTCCTGATATAGAGCCAGCTGCCTTGGTGATCGAGGCGGGCTGATCTGCGTTTACGGCGTGTCGCTCGTGTCCTGCTCGCCCGATTTGTGAGAAAAATTCTTGCAAGACGATCGGCCTGGCGGGATGGTGGATCATGGCTCGTATGCTCAGCCAGCTTCCTCTCCCGCTGCTGCCGGCCGGGGCGGCGGAGATCGCCCCGGGGGTGGGCCTGCTGGCCGGTGAGGACGGCGGGCTGGTCACGGTGCACGGGC
>JBAPYC010000255.1:0-7270 GCA_049284535.1 Streptosporangiaceae bacterium | reverse complement strand
TGACCGAGCGGTTCAACGTGGCCGGCGCGATGCTGGTCAAGCTGTTCGGCCGGCCACGCGAGGAGTCCGGGGCGTTCGCCTCGCGTGCCGTCAAGGTGCGCGACATCGGCGTGGTCACGGCCATGTACGGCCAGGTCATGTTTGTCGCCCTGACGCTGCTGGCCTCGCTGGTGACCGCCGTGGTCTACGGCCTGGGCGGCACCCTGGTCATCCGCGGCACGTTCCAGATCGGCACCCTGGTCGCCCTGACCGCCCTGCTCGGCCGGGTCTATGCCCCGATCATGTCGCTGTCCAGCGTGCAGATCAACGTCATGACCGCCCTGGTCAGCTTCGACCGGGTCTTCGAGGTCCTGGACCTCAAGCCGCTGGTCGCCGATAAGCCGGAGGCGGTGGCGCTGCCGTCCAACAGCCCGGCCGCGGATGGCGGCGCCGGGCTGTCCCCGGAGATCGAGTTCAGCGATGTGTCTTTCCGGTATCCGACCGCCAGCGAGGTCTCGCTGGCCTCACTGGAATCAATCGCGCTGCCGTCGCCGGAACGCCGGGACGAGGGCACCGGGGTACTGCACCACGTGAGCTTCCGCGCGCCGCCGGGCCGGCTGACCGCGCTGGTCGGGCCGTCCGGCGCGGGCAAGACGACGATCACGGCCCTGGCCGCGCGTCTGTACGACCCGAACGCCGGGACGGTCCGGATCGGCGGGTATGACGTCCGGGATGTCACGCTGGAGTCCCTGCACGACGTGGTGGGCGTGGTCACCCAGGACGCGCACCTGTTCCATGACACGATCCGGGCCAACCTGATCTATGCGCGCCCGGCCGCCACCGAGCTGGAGCTCATCGCGGCGTGTGAGGCGGCCCAGATCTGGGACCTGATCTCGGGCCTGCCCGACGGCCTGGACACCGTGGTGGGAGACCGGGGCTACCGGCTGTCCGGCGGGGAGAAGCAGCGGGTGGCCGTGGCCCGGCTGCTGCTGAAGGAGCCGTCCGTGGTGGTGCTCGACGAGGCCACCGCGCACCTGGATTCGGAGTCGGAGGCGGCGGTACAGCGCGCGCTCAAGACGGCGCTGACCGGCCGGACCTCGCTGGTCATCGCACACCGGCTGTCCACCATCCGGGAGGCCGACCAGATCCTGGTCGTCGACGGGGGCCGCATTACCGAGCGCGGCACCCATGCCGAGCTGCTCGCCGGGGGCGGCCTGTACGCCGACCTGTACCGGACACAGTTCGCGCCCCAGGCAGCCTGATCCTGCGAGCTCAGGCTCCGTACCCGGCGGCCTGCAGTGCGAACAGCTCGGCGTAAACGCCGCCGAGGGCCATCAGGGCGTGGTGGTCATCGGCTTCGGCTACCCGCCCGCCGTCCATCACGATGATCTGGTCGGCCATGTGCACGGTGCCGAACCGGTGTGACACCAGCACGGTGATGGTGCCGCCGCTGGCCTGCGCCGCCGCCTCGCGGTAGCTGGCAAACAGCTCGGCCTCGCTCGGGGCGTCCAGGCTGGCCGTCGGCTCGTCCAGCACGATGAGCAGCGGGTGCTCGCGCATGAGGCCCCGCGCCAGGGCCAGCCGCTGCCACTGACCGCCGGACAGCGCCCGGCCGCCGACGTAGGCGCCCAGCAGCGTGTCCAGGCTCAGCGCACCCGGGGCGCCGGAGATCAGGTCGCTGGCGCCGGCCCGGCGAACGGCGCCGAGCACCGCCTGCCGGTCGCCGATCCGCGGCAGGTCACCCGCGCCCACGCCGTCGCCGAGCGACATGGCGAACCGGACGTAGTCCTGGAACGCGCCCGTGGTGGCCTCCCGCCACCGCTCAGGGCTGATGGCGGCCAGGTCCCGGCCGTCCACGGTTATCCGGCCCGAGACCGGCCGGTACATGCCGGTCAGCAGCTTGATCAAGGTGGTCTTGCCGGCGCCGTTCTCGCCGACCACGGCGACGGTGGTCCCGGCCCGCAGCGTCAGGCTGATGTCGCTGAGCGCGGGGGTCTCCTGGCCCGGGTAGGTGAAGCCGACCTGATCGAGGACGATGCCCTCGGTCAGCGTCGCCGGCACGGGCTCGCCGGTGGCCGGCCGGACGCCGGCCACATAGTCCTCCAGCCACAGCAGCCGGTCGGCGGTGGTGGCCGCGGTGGCGAATGAGCCTGCGCTGGTGGTGGCCCCGGTCACCTGCCGCTGGGCCCGGCGCAGCAGGCTGACCACCTCGACCACGGCGCCGGGGGAGGCGGCCCCGTGCGCGGCCCGCAGGACCAGGGCCAAGATCGCGTCGGCGAACCCGGCCTGGAAGCCGGCGACGACACCAAGACGATCCTGGTCGAGGCGTTCGGGGCGCTGTCCCGCGCGGCCTCGGCGGCCGCGACGACTGACGCCCTGCGCGGCAGGCTGCTGCTGTATGTCCTCGGCCATCCGGGGCGGCTGACCGAGTTCCTCGGCGAGGAGATCCCGGCACCGGTGCCCGCCACCACGGCGGTCATGACGGCGGGCCAGTACCGCGGCGAGATCCGCACCGACGAGCCGGCGGAATCGCTCGCGATCATCCTGCTGTACTCGGTCCTGTTCGCCGGTCGCCGCGGCCTGACCCTTGGCCGGCCGCCGGGCTCCAGCCCGCTTAGCTATCTGGCCCTGGATATCGCTCTGCGGGGCATGCGTCCCCTGGACAGCCCCCGCAACTTACGTTGTGAGAGTCCCCTGGAACCGGGCCAGGGCCTCACGCAGCGGGTCCAGGCCCATGGCGCCCAGGCTGAGCGCCCTGGTGTGGAAGTCTTTGAGGCTGAAGGTGTCTCCGCCCCTGGCCTTGGCCTCGTCCCTGGCCTGCAGCCAGATCCGCTCGCCGAGCTTGTAGGACGGAACCTGCCCGGGCCAGCCCAGGTAGCGGTGCAACTCGAAGCGCAGCCGCTTTTCGTCCCAGCTGGAGTGGGCCCGCAGGAATTCCCAGGCGATCTGGGCGTTCCAGCGCTCACCCTCCGGCCAGCCCGTGCCCGCAGGGATCTCCAGCTCCAGGTGCACCCCGATGTCCAGGGCCACGTTGGCGGCGCTCATCAGCTGCATGTCGAGCATCCCGAGGTACGCTCCCGGGTCGTCTAGGTAGCCGAGCTCGCTCATGAGCCGCTCGGCGTAGGTCGCCCAGCCCTCGCCGCAGCCTGGGACCCAGCACATCAGCCGCTGCCAGCGGTTCAGGTTCTCCTGCTCGGCCAGGGTCTGCGAGTTCTGGAGGTGGTGACCGGGAACGCCCTCGTGGTAGACGGTCGTGACCTCCTTCCAGGGGGCGAAGGTGTCAATGCCGTCCGGCACCGACCACCACATCCGCCCGGGCCGGGACCAGTCCTCCGAAGGTGCGGTGTAGTAGATCCCGCCGTTGTTGACGGGCGCGATCAGGGCCTCGATCCGGAGCGCGGGCTCCGGGATGTCGAAGTGCTTGCCGTCCAGCTCCGAGATGGTGCGCTCGGCCAGCTCCTGCATCCAGGCGCGGAAGTTCTCCCGCCCTTGGATGCTCCGGGCCGGGTCGCCCTCCAGGATCGCCACCGCCTCCTCCCGGGTGGCTCCGGGGCGGATGAGGCTGCTGACCCGTGCCTGCTCGGTGCGTAGCCGGGCGATCTCCTCCCAGCTCCAGGCGTAGGCCTCCTGCAGATCGACGGCGGTGCCGAGGAAGTAGCGAGAGGCCCGGGCATAGACCTCGGGCCCGCAGGCATCCTTCTCCCGGGCTAGCGGCAGCAGCTCGGCGCTGAGGAGGGCACCGAGCCCCGCGGTGGCGGCCGTGGCCGCGCGGGCGGCCGCGTCCAGCTCCCCGCGCAGCGAGTCCGGAACCCCGGTGAGCTGCTCCACCAGCCCGGAATAGAAGGAGGCATGCGGATTGGACCAGCTGGCGCACTGCTTGGCGACCTCCTCGACCTGCAGCCGGGCCGGGGGACGGCCGTTCCGGGCCGCGTCGAGCAGGGTCCGCGAGAACTGGCGATAGGCCTGCGGGACCGCGGCCATGCGCCGGGCGATGTTGACGGCGCCTTCCTCACCCTCGGTGGGCATGGAGTCGAAGAGCTCGCGCACATACTGCACCCAGCTATCGATCACGTTCAGCTCGCTGGTGGTGTCCCCGGCGTCGTAGCGCTCGATGGCCACGGCCAGCCGCTCCTGCATCGCGGCCCGCGCGACCTGCTCGCGCAGCCCGGGGGTCTCAGCCGTCTCAAGGGCGGCGAGAGCTGAGCGATCCAGTTCGGCGCGTCCGGCAAACCCGTCCGTGCTGAGATCTGGCAGCTCGTCGTCGTGCCCGGCGATCCCGGCCCAGGTGGCGAAGGCCGGGTCCAGGGCGGCCGCCCGCTCGACATAGTCGGCGGCGATGCTGTCGATCGAAGGCATAGCCGGGGACTCTATATTCGTAAGTCACGCATCGCTACCCGGTTTTGCCTGGTTCGCCGCACATCCGGCCCAGCTCTGAAGCGTGGTCAGAGGACGTAGCCGAGGCGGCGGAGTTCCTCGCCGGCGATCTTGTCGATCTCGGTGATGTCCTCGGCGGACAGTGACGTCTCCCAGGCGGGGGAGCGGCGCCCGCGGCTGCGGTGCCGCGAGGCGCGGGCCTTGGCCCGGATCTCGGCCGGCTGCACCGCGGTGCCGGCGAACCGGGACAGGTCGCCCAGCGACTCCTCTGGCTTGCTCATCAGGTGCTCGTAGCGGATCGTCTTCAGCTGGCCTGCCGGCAGGCTGTGGTGCAGCTGCGCGGCCAGCCGGACCGACCAGCGCCAGCGCAGCGCGCACCGCCCGGCCGGGGACAGCCGGGGCCAGATCTGCCGGTCCTCCTCGGACTCGATGCCGAAGAACGGGTTGGGGAACTCGGTGTCGATGTTCACGAAGCTCGGCCGGAACCACGACATCACCACCGGGTCGGCCAGCATGCTGGCCACTACGTCCCGGCCGTCGCGGACCACCTGGACGATGCGTGCATCGGGAAAGGCGTAGGTCAGCGCCTCGGCGCAGTAGATCAGGTCCGGGCTGGCGTCGCCGAACGTCTCCAGCCCCCGCAGTTCGACGCAGGGCCCGGCCGCGCCGTCGCCGAGACCAGCCGCGGCCCGGCAGTCGCGGGTGCAGTCCAGGCAGCTGCGCGAGGTGACCCGCCAGCCCTGGGCGAAGGCATCCCGCATCACGGTGGCCGCCGCCTGGGCGCGTCCGGTGTGCATGGACGGCCGCCGGGCGAAGGCATACACGGTCCGCAGTACGCTCGGCTGGCCCAGCGTGAGGTGGAAACCCGCGGACGCCTTCAGCGCGCGGCCGATCAGGTCCGCGCCCGAGTGCGGCGCGCCGACCACGAAGACCGGCTGGTGCACGCTACGGGAGTTGACGATGAGGATGTGCTGAGCGGAAAGCATCATCGCCTGACGGTCGGGGAATTCAATGTACCTTCCTACCCTGGCATGCTCCGGCGCTCATCCCAGGGACCACGCCGATGTTCGCTGGCGTGGCCGCTCAGGTTGAGGGCCGTCTGCACCAGCGGGACGTGGCTGTAGGCCTGCGGCATGTTGCCTACCAGCCTGCTGTACCGGGGATCGTATTCTTCACTGAGCAACCCTACGTCGTTACGCAGGGCGAGCAACCGCTCGAAGAGATCAACCGCCTCGCCGTGGCGGCCGCTGAGCTCCAGCGCGTTCGCCATCCAGAAGCTGCAGGCCAGGAAGGCTCCCTCCGAACCGGGCAGCCCGTCGACCTCGGACGTTCCGTCCGGCGGGATCTCGTAGCGGCGCAGGAAGCCGCCCGGCATCAGGTCGTGCTTCATCACCTTCATGGTCGAGACGAGCCGGGGATCATCCGGCTCGAGGAAACCCACGTCGGAAATAAGCAGTACGGCAGCATCCAGCTCGCTGGAGCCGAAGTACTGGGTAAAGGCGCCCCGTTCGGAGTTGTAGCCCTTCTCGCACACCTCTTTCTTGATCGCGTCGCGTATCTGGCGCCAGCGGTCCGCCAGCTTGGGCTCACCCGTCCGCGCGGCATAGCTGGCCGCGCGGTCGAAGGCGACCCAGGCCATGACCTTGGAGTGGACGAAATGCCGGCGCGGGCCGCGTACCTCCCACAGCCCGTCGTCGGGCTCGGTCCAGTGCTCTTCGAGGAATTGCAGCAGCGAGCGCTGCAGTGACCAGGTGTGCTCGTCGTCGTGCAGGCCGGACCTGCAGCTGAGCAGGAGCGCGTCGATGACCTCGCCATACACGTCGAGCTGGAGCTGGCCGGCCGCGGCGTTGCCGATCCGCACCGGCACCGATCCCTCGTAGCCTGGCAGCCAGTCCGCCTCCCACTCGGCGAGCCGCCGCTCGCCGGCCACGCTGTACATGATCTGGATATCGCGCGGGTCCCCGGCGATGGCCCGGCCCAGCCAGTGCCGCCAGGCCAGGGCCTCATCGGTGTAGCCGGTCCGGAGCAGTGCCTCCAGGGTGATGGTGGCATCGCGCAGCCAGCAGTACCGGTAGTCCCAGTTCCGGACGCCGCCGATGTCCTCGGGCAGGGAGGTGGTGGCGGCGGCGACGATGCCCCCGGTGGGCTGGTAGGTCAGCGCCTTCAGGGTGATCAGCGAGCGGATCACGGCGTCCCGGTAGTCACCGGTGTAGGTGCAGCGTGAGACCCACTCCTGCCAGAACCCGGCCGTCTTGTCCAGGGCGTGGCCGGGATCGAGCGGCGGGGGGGCGCCCTTGTGCGATGGCATATAGGTAAGTACGAAGGGGATCGTGTCGCCCGCGGCCACGGTGAACGTGGCGGAATGGGCCATGTCCGTCCCGGTCAGCCCGACCGGATCGGTCAGCCAGATGGCGTCGGGTCCGGCGGCCGCCATGATGCCGTCCGGCGTCTTGCGTACCCAGGGCACGATGGCCCCGTAACCGGGGCGCACGGTCAGCGTGACGGTCATGTCCACCGTTCCGCTGATCCCGCTCACCAGCCGGACCAGGACCGGCGCGTCGTCGTCATCGCGCGGCGGCATGAAATCGGTAACCCGCGCCGTCCCGGCCTGGGTCTGCCATTCGGTCTCGAGGATGAGGGTGTCACCGGCGTAGCGCCGGGCCGCGGTGGCGGCGGGATCGGCCGCGGCGATTCTCCACTGGCCGTGCTCGGCCGTGCCGAGCAGCGCGGCGAAGCATGCATCGGAATCGACCCGTGGCAGGCACAGCCAGTCCACCGAACCGTCCCTGCTGATCAGCGCGACCGACTGCATATCGCCGACGATGGCGTAGTCCTCGATCCGGCCGGCCATGCTTCCTCCAGGTAGGACACGCGTCCGCAGGCATCTTTGCCCTGCCGATACCGTACTAGGCGCAGC
>JBAPYC010000254.1:0-8582 GCA_049284535.1 Streptosporangiaceae bacterium | reverse complement strand
GTCGGCGGAGCTGGCCGACTCGGTGTCGATGGCGGCCCTGCTGCTGCTCGAGCGGCTCAGCCCGCCCGAGCGGGCGGTCTTCGTGCTGCGGGAGGTGTTCGGTTTCGGCTTCGGTGAGGTCGCGTCGGCGGTGGGGCGCTCGGAGGTGGCGTGCCGCCAGCTCGCGGTGCGGGCGCGGCGCCACATGGACGCGGGACGCCCCCGGTTCGAGGCCAGCCGCCGGGAGCGGGAGAAACTGGCGGCCCGGTTCTTTAGCGCGCTCAGGGAAGGCGACGTCGACGGCCTCCGGGAGGTGCTCGCCGCCGACGTCCAGATGACCGGGGACGGCGGCGGCAAGGCCCCGCAGTTCGCCAGGAGCATCACCGGCGCGGACAAGGTGGCCCGGGTGCTTGCCCCGAGCTTCCGCTGGCTCGTCCGGGTCGACGTGACGGTGTGGCCCCATCAGGTCAATGGCCAGGCGGGCGCGATCTTCCGCGACCGGGACGGCAAGGTCCTCGCCACCGTGGCGCTCGACATACTCGACGGGCAAATCCAGGCGATCCGCTCGGTGATCAACCCGGACAAGCTCAGGCACCTGGGGCCGGTGGCCGACGCCTGGGCGGTCGCCCGCGAAGTGAACCAGGCTCGCCGCCCCGCCGACTGACCGGACGAAGCTCTGCCATCTAATTACAGGCCATGCCACCTAATACGAGCGCGGCAGCCTAATACGAGCGCGGCAGCCCCAAGCCCGCGACCGCGATCTGGTTGAGAGCCAGTTCCCGCGCCACAGGTATCGACCGGAGCAGCCTGAGGTAGCCGAACCGGTCGTACATGAGAGTCTCGTCGGTAAAGCCGCTGCCACCGAATGCCTGCAGCGCACTGTCGGCCGCCCGCAGCCCGGCGTCACAGGCCTTGACCTTCGCCATGTTGCAGGCCAGGCCGGCGTGGCCCCCCTCGTCGTAGGCCCGCGCGCCGCGCTCGACCAAGGCCCACGCGGCCTCCAGGTCGATCAGGGCCTCCGCCAGCGGATGCTGGACCGCCTGGTGCTGACCGATCGGGACATCGAAGACCACGCGCTCCCGCGCGTACTCGCTGGCCCGGGCCAGGCACCATCGTCCGATGCCGACCGCCTGAGCGGCCACGATGAGCCGTTCGGGATTGAGGCCGTCGAACAGGGCACGGGCTCCCTCGCCTGGCTGGCCGATCAGCGCGTCCGCCGGAAGCTCGACGTCGTCGAAGAACACGCTCCACTGCCGTTCCGGGACAGGTGCGAGCACGCGTACCTGCTGCAGCTGCAGGCGATCGCACGGGAGCGGCAGCGCCAGCAGTGAGAAGCCGCCCGACTCGGCGTCTTTGGCCACTACGAGCATGACATCGGAATCGTCTGCCGCCGAGATGTAGGTCTTCTGCCCATTGATCAGCCACCCCTGGGATGTCCGGCTCACCATGGTCTTCATCCGGGCGGAGTTCGACCCGGCGCCAGGCTCGGTAAGGGCGAAGCAGAAGCGCAGGGAACCGCCGCCAATGGCAGGCAGCCATAGTCCCTTCTGTTCCCCGGTTCCGTGCCGGGCGATGATCGCGCCGGCCACGGCGGTAGAGAGGGTGAGCTTGCCGGCCGGGTAGCCGCCCGCGGCCAGCCTCTCGGCTACCAGGAGCAACTCGCTCATCCCGCCCGCGCCTCCGTACTGCGCAGGCAGCGAGCACGCTGACAGCCCCGCCGCGCATACCTCGGCCCAATGGTCGCGGGCCGCGTCGAGATCGTTCAGCCGGCGGTTCGCGTACTTGGCGCCGAGGGTGAAGGCCAGCTCCGCCAGCGCTTCCCGCTCCTCCTGGGTCAGCGTCCCGGTCTCTGCCGCCGTCATCTGAGTTCCGCCCTTCCCGCTCATCGCGACGTCCGGTCGCCCGGGCTTGCCGCGAGGAGGTCGCTGCGTATGTCGCGCTTGAGGATCTTGCCGCTCATGCTGCGGGGGAGCGGGGCGTCCCTGAGCACAAGCTGGCGGGGACGCTTGAAATGGGCCAGGGATCCCTCGGCGAATGTGTTCAGCTGCTCGAGGCTGAGGTCACGATTGCCGGTCACGATACAGGCGACCGGAGCTTCCCCCCATGTCTCGTCGGGCATGCCGACCACCGCGACCTCGGCCACGTCGGGATGCTGGGCCAGCACTGCCTCGATTTCGGCGGGATAAATGTTGATCCCGCCCGAGATGATCATGTCTTTGGCCCGGTCGACAATGCGGAAGTAGCCTTCGGTGTCCACGCTGGCTATGTCTCCCGTGTGCAGCCAGCCCGCACGGAGGGCCTCGGCCGTGGCCTGCGGGTTTCGCCAGTATTCCGTCATCACGGTGGAGCCGGCCAGGAGCAGCTCGCCGGGTTCGCCGGGGGGTGCCTCGTTGCCGTCAGCGTCGATGACCTTGGCTTCCTGACCGAGCAGCGGGATACCGACCGAGCCGAGTTTGCGGAGCGCCTCATGAGCCTGGAGCTCGAGGTTGAGCCCGGAACCCTCGGTCAGGGCGTAGGCGTTCACCAGGCCTATCCCGCGTTCGGTGTAGATCCGCAGGAGATGTTCGGGAACAGTGGCCCCGCCCACCTTGGCCACCCGCAACCCGGACAGGTCCCGCATACCGAAGTCGGGTTCCGCGGCCATCCGCTCGAGGATCAGCGGGACCACCCCGATGAACGTCACACCGTTGTGCTCGATGTCGTCGAGCACGTGCGCCGGGATGAATTCCGAACGGATCACCAGCGAGCCGCCGCACCGCAGCAAGGGCATGACGACCGAGACGCTGGCGCCGGTGAAGGCCAGCGGAACGGTGATGATGGCGCGATCGTCGCGGGTGAGCGCGTCGAAGGCGATCGCGCCTGAGGCGACTGCTTCCAGGTTCCCGTGCGTGAGGACGGCGCCCTTGGGCCGGCCGGTCGTGCCGCTGGTGTAGCAGATCAGGATCGGGTCGGTGCTGGCCACGTCGCGGTCGTCGCGCACGGCGCCGTGCTCGTGCAGACCTCGCAGCGATCTCCCCGTGGCGGGCGGGTCCCCGGCGAAGAAGATGCGGGCGGCACCGATCAGCTCATCGAACGGGCCGAGGACAGAGACGAAACTTGCGTCCGTCACCAGGGCGGACAGGCCAGCGTCCTCCGCCAGGATCCGCAGCTCGCTGGCTGTCAGCAGCGGGTTGAGCGGCACGAAGACAGCACCGATGCGAGCGCATCCGAGGATGACCTCGATGTACTCCGGCGCATTCCGCAGGAGCGCGCCGACCCGGTCTCCCTTCCGGAGCCCCGCAGCGAGGAAGCCGGCGGCCAGCTGCGAGCAGTGGTCCTCCAGCTGACCCCAGGTGCGGTCGCCGCCCTCGTGGACGACGGCGATGCGGTCCGCTCCGTAGCGCGCCCAGAAGCTTGGCCATCTGCTGATACCGCTCACGGCTTCCCGCCAATCTCGCCTGGAGCCCATTCCTGTTCGCGCAGGCGCCCTTTGAGCACCTTGCCGTTGGAGTTACGGGGAAGCTCGGCGAGCAGGCGCAGATGGCGTGGCCGTTTGTAGTCGGCAAGCTCACCGGCGCAGGACCTGACCAGGTCCTGGAGCGTGAGGGCGGGGTCACGGCTGACGACGCACGCCAGCGGGGTCTCGCCCCAGCGCTCGTCGGGCACGCCCACCACGGCCACCTCTGCGACCGCCGGGTGGGCACTCAGTACCCGCTCGACCTCCGCCGGGTAGATGTTGAGGCCACCAGAGATGATCATGTCCTTCTTCCGGTCAACGATCTTGTAGTAACCCTTCTCATCCGTCACGGCCAGGTCACCCGTGTGCAGCCAGCCGTCGCGGATTGTCGTGGCCGTGGCCTCGGGGGCGCCCCAGTACCCGCGCATAACACAGGGGCCCGAGATGGTCAGCTCACCGACCTCGCCGGGTGCCACCACGTCGCCGTTGTCGTCGACAACCCGGCACCGCTGGAACGGCAGCGGAAGACCAGCCCAGCCGATCCGCTCGAACGCCTCCTCGCTCGGCAGCCCCAGATTGTAGCCGCACCCCTCCGTCAGCCCGTACGCGCTGCTGAGGCCAACGCCCCGGGCCTGGTAGAGCTGCAGCAGTTCCAGCGAAGCGGGTGCGCCGCCGAACGTGGCCGTGCGCAGGCCAGACAGATCACAGCCTCCGAACGCCGGGCTGGCCGCCATCATCTGGTAGAACACCGGCACCAGCTTCAGCATGGTGACGCCGCCGTGATCGACCAGACCGAGCAGCCGCTCCGGGGTCGCATCGCGTTCGATCACCATGCTGGCACCCGCGTGCATCATGGCCATGGCAATGGCCAGCATGGAGCCGGCGAAGGCGAGAGGTGCGGGCTGTATCACCCGGTCAGCCGGCCCGATGCCATCGGCGTTGATGACCGCTATCGAGGTCGCGGCGGCGTTCCCGTGCGTGATCATGGCCGCCTTCGAGTGTCCGGTCGTGCCGCTGGTGTAGCACAGCGCCACCGTATGGTCCAAGGTGACGCCATCGGCTGTCCGCACCGGGACACCCAGGAGCAGTTCCTCATAGGACCGCTCACCGTCGGGCGGGTCGAGAAAGTACACGGCGCCGACCTGCCCGATCGCCTGCTGCAGCCGGTCACCGAAGAAGGTCTCGCAGATGAGCAGGGACAGCCCGGCATCCTCTGCCATGTAGCGGATCTCTCCTGCGGAAAGCCGGATGTTGAACGGGACGAAGACGGCTCCGATACGGGCGGACGCCATCATCACCTCGAAGAATTCCGGGGTGTTGCGCGACAGGAAGCCGATCCGGTCACCGGTGCGGATCCCGGTGGCCAGCAGGCCGCCGGCCAGCCGCGCGGTGCGGTCCTCGAATTCCGCCCACGTGATCGTCCGGTCGCCGAACAGCAACGCGGGGCGGCCTGGGGCATAGCGGGCCCAGAACGAGAGCCATTCGCTGATCCCGTGCCGGACGGTTCCGACCTGGCTCATAACTGCTCCCTGTTCATCGTTCCGGGCTCATCCATTCCGGCGTTAACGGTCGGAGAAGCGCGGCGGGCGTCGCTGGGCGAACGCGCTGACGCCCTCGGCGAAATCCTCGGTATGAGTCAGCAGGATCTGAGTCCGGTTCTCGAACTCGATCATCTGGTCGAGCGTGGCGCCATCACGGGACAGGTTCAGCAGCGACTTGGTCATCCGGGTGGACATGGGTGCGACGGCCACCATCTCGGCGGCCAGCGCCCGGGCCGTGGCCAGGCCTTGCCCGTTCCCGGCCATCTGGGTAACGAGCCCGATCCGTTCGGCCTCTGCGGCATCGACGGTGCGGCCCGTGTACAGCAGTTCGGCAGCCCGGTCCCAGCCGACGATGCGGGGCAGGAAGTAGGAGCTGCCCAGGTCGCCGCCGGAGGCGCCCAGCCGGACGAAGGCGGCGCTGAAGGTAGCGGCGGGCTCAGCGATACGGATATCGGCCGCGCAGGCGAGCGACAATCCGCCGCCGGCGGCTGTGCCGGCGACCACGGCGATCACCGGCTGCGGGATCCGGCGGAGGCCCACGACCACATCGGCGACTGCCTGCTGCAACGCGTAGCGTTCCTGCACATGCCCGGATCGGTCGTCCCACGTCGCGCCGGAGGCCTGCTCCTTAAGGTCGATGCCGGCGCAGAATGCGCGGCCGGTGCCGGTCAGCAGGACGACGCGCTGCGCGGGGTCGCTGCGCAGTTCTTCCAGGGTTCGTGCCAGTCCCCGGATGACCTCGTAGCTCAGCGCATTCAGCCGCTCGGGGCGGTCGAGCGCCACCGTAGTGACGGGGCCGTCCCGCTCGACACGTAGTCCGCCGTTCATCTGGCCCTCATTTCAGCTGGCCCTCATTCCGGTGGGTCCGGTGCGCGCGGCCGGGCACCGGCCAAGGATGGTCAGGCTCCCGTCCTGATCGGCGACGGCCAGGTCACCGGTGTGCAGCCAGCCGTCACTCCGAAGCCGCTCTGCGCGGGCGGCCCGGTACCCGGGCATGACCGCGGAACCGGCCAGGACGAGCTCGCCGGGCTGGCCGTCGGATGCGGTGGCGCCCGCGGCGTCAACCACCCGGGCCTGCTGCCCCAGCAGCGGCACCAGCGGCGACCCGAGCCGATCCGAGGGCGCTTCGACGCCAGACTGCTGCAGGTTCAGGCCGCCGCCTTCGGCCAGGCCGTACATCTCCACCAGCGGGATTCCCCGCGACTGGCATGTCCGGCGCAGTTTGGTGGGCACGGGACCCAGCACCTTCACCAGCCGCGGCCCGGCCGCGCCCTGAGCGGCCAGACGCTCGGTCAGTCCCGCGCGACCGAGTTGCTCACACGTGGTCACGAGCACGGTAGGCCGCGCCAGGCCCCGGTCATCCAGTAGCGCTCCGGGGCCGTCCTGGCCACTGAACCTGATGAGCGCCCCGGCGTGCAGCGCGCCCAGCGTGGCGGCTACCCCGGTCGGTGTCGCGACCGAGGGGAGAGCGATCCCGAGGCAGTCAGGCGGGACGAGGCCGTCGGCGGCTATCGCGGCGACCGCGACGGCCTCCGCGTTGCCATGGGTGAGCACGGCGGCCCTGGGTACGCCGGTCGTGCCGCGGGTGTGAAGCAGCAGCAGCGGCTCGTCCATCCCGGTCTCGCCGGCGCCGCTCAGCCGGCCCTGGCTGAGCAGTTCATCGTGCCGTCGCAGGCCTGCTGTCGCTGGCCCGCCGGCTGGGCCGCCGGCGAACATCCGGTCCAATGGCAGTACCGGCGCCAGCATCGCCGCGAGACCGGAGTCGGTCACCAGCGCCGAGAGCTCGGCCCCGACGGCGATGCTGAGCAGCCGCTCCGGGTCGCTCGCTGGATTCATTGGCGCCGCGATAGCCCCGAGCCGGGCACACGCGGCGATGACCTCGATGACGCGGAGAGGATCACGCGACAACACGCCGATCCGGCTTCCCGGCATAGCTCCCGTCCCGGCCAGTCCCGCCGCCAGCCGGCCGCTCCGGTCCGCCAGCGAGCCCCAGGTGATGACATCTGAGCCCACGGCGATGGCGGGCCGCGCCGGGCCGCGACGCCCCCAGAAATCAACCCAGGTGTCAACGCTGCCCATGCGCCACCGGCTCGTCGCTGGGCTCAGGTGATGGCCGGGCAGGCCGGGCTCTGCTCATGCTGGCCGCCGGCCGTCACTGAGCGGAGCCGTAATCGCTGAACCCCCGGCCCGTCTTACGCCCGTAGTGCCCGGCGTTGACCAGGGTGC
This sequence comes from Streptosporangiaceae bacterium, assembly GCA_049284535.1. GTDB lineage: Bacteria > Actinomycetota > Actinomycetes > Streptosporangiales > Streptosporangiaceae > Palsa-504. The sequence goes on along the minus strand of JBAPYC010000254.1, from coordinate 1,400 downwards.
GCAGGATCTGCGGCGGACGGAACCGCTCCCCGTAGTTATGCGTCATCGCGTCGGAGGCGCGTTCCATGGTGTCGAGCCCGCCCATGTCGACCGTGGCGAGCGGCCCCATGGCGTGGTTGAAGGCCAGCACACACGCCTTGTTGACGTCATCGGCGTCCGCGACGCCCTCGTCGACGACCCGCGCCGCTTCGAGCACGAGCGCCATGATCAGCCGTGAGGTCAGGAAGCCCTGGGTGTCCTTCTTGCAGACGATGGTCTCCTTGCCGAACCTGCGGGCCAGGTCCAGGACGACCGCGGTGGTCTCGTCCGACGTCTCCAGCCCGCGCACCACCTCGATCAGCCGCATCACGGGCGGGGGATTAAACCAGTGGGTGCCGATCACCCGGTCCGGCCGCTTTGTCGCGGAGGCGATCTTCGAGATGGCGAACTGGGAGGTGTTGCTGGCGAGCACCACCTCCGCCCGGCAGACCTCGTCGAGACGGCGGAAGGCGTCCCGCTTGGCGTCGATGTCCTCGATGATGCTCTCGATCACATGGTCCGCCTGCGCTCCGGCCGCATCCAGGTCCGTGCTGACCGTGATACGCCCGCGTGTTGCCGCCGCCTCATCCTCGCTGAGCTTGCCCGCTTTGACCAGCCGAGCCAGGCTCTTCTCGATGCGGCCAAGGCCCCGGTCCAGGGCCGTGTCCGATACGTCGACGAGAGTCACGTCGAAACCGGAGGCCGCCGCGACCTGCCCGATCCCGTTGCCCATCTGGCCGCCGCCACCCACGACCACGATTTTCTTCACGTCCATGGTTCAGAGTTCCTTATCGTCCAGGGCCACCGCGCAGGGGCCGCTCCGTCGTCACATCAGTTCGGCTCACATCAGTTCGCCTCAAGGCAGGTCGTAGCCACTCCATGAGTGGCCGCCGTCCACCATGAGCGTCGTCCCGGTGATGAAGGTGGCCGCGTCGGAGGCCAGGAAAACGGCGGCCGCGACAACTTCCTCCATACGGCCGATCCGTCCCAGCGGCAGCCGGGCGCCGATCTCATCGAACGCATCCCGGCGGCCGAGCGCCTGGGCGCCGCCGGCCGTCTCGAACGGCCCGGGGGCCAGCGCGTTTACCCGGATGCCGTCCGGGCCCCACTCCTTCGCCAGCGAGCGGGTCAGGTTAGCGATCCCTGCCTTTGCCGCGGCGGCGTGGGCCATGCGGTCGCCGTGCGTGTCGATGAAGTCGCCGACCATGTTGATGATCACACCGTCGCCGGCCGCGCGCATGGCCGCCGCGGCCGCCTGCGAGCAGAAGAACGTTCCGTTCAGGTCGATGTCGATGACGGTCCGCCAGGCGTTGGGTGACAGCTCCGCGGCCGGGCAGCGGAAGTTGCCGGCCGCGGAGTTGACCAGGACATCGATCCGGCCG
>JBAPYC010000253.1:0-2508 GCA_049284535.1 Streptosporangiaceae bacterium | reverse complement strand
CGCTCCCCCGCAGGTGAGACAGACATTGCACTGGGTGGCGCCAACCTGGTCGAGCTGACCCTGATGGGGAAGGTCAGCCTGTCCGGTGACGGCGACCCGGGCAAGCCGGGCCGCATCATCGTCCGGGATCCGGCGCCGCCCGGCGACGAGGTTCTCGCCGCAGCGCTGCAGATCCTGGCCGACCATCAGGGCGACAAGCCCCAGGCAGTGATCACCCCGCTGGGCAAGAACCTGCGGACGGTGCTGTACCAGCGGCTCGCCGACAGCGGGGTGCTCAGGGCCGAGCACGGCCGGATCCTCGGAATCTTCCCGACCCGCACCTGGCCGGCCGAGGATGGCCAGCACGAGGCCGGGGTCCGGCAGCTCATCACCGAGGTGCTGGTCCAGGGGGCCGTGCCTGACGAGCGGCTAGCCGCGCTCATCGCCTTGCTGCACGCACTCCGCTGCGAGGACAAGGTGGTGGACCCGCGGCAGAACGGCATGTCCGCCAAGCAGCTCCGGGCCCGGGCCGAACAGGTTGCCGAGGGCGACTGGGCCTCGGCGGCTGTCCGCAAGGCCATCGAGCAGATGGTGGCCGCCGTGATAGCGGCCACCACAGCAGCCACCGCCGCGGCTGCGACCTAGGGAGCGGCGCCGAAGCGGGGGCGCGGCGCTCGATGACGGCGGTCAGGCCCTCCAGGGCGTCGGCGGTACCGGACAGCTCGGCCACTGTGCGTGCCTCTTCTGGTAGCTGGGCCTCGACCCGCGCCCCGAGCCCGGACCACACCAGCCGCTTAGCCGCGCCGAGTGCCCGGGTCGCGCCGGCGGCCAGCGACCGGGCCAGGGCCAGCGACTCCCCGGCCAGGTCGCCGTCGGGCACCACCCGGGTGATCAGGCCGATCTCCAGAGCCTCGGCGGCGGTGAGCACCGGGTTGGTCAAGATGATGTCCATCGCCTTGCGCAGCCCGACCAGCAGGGGCAAGGTGACCGACACCCCGGCGTCCGGGACCATGCCGACCCGGGTGGCCCCGGCCAGGAAGCGGGCCGACTCCCCCGCGATCACGATGTCACTGGCGCACACCAGCCCGAACCCGCCGCCGCCCGCTGCATAACCGTGCACCGAGGCAATTACCGGCACTTGCAGGGACAACAGCCCTTGCACGCAGGTCTGCAGCCAGGATGTGGCCTCGCGCAGGTAATCGGGCAGGTCCGTGCCCTTGCTGGCGAACGTCTTGACGTCACCGCCCGCGCAGAAGTTAGCGCCCTCCCCGGTCAGCAGGAGGACCCGCAGCCGGGGCTCGCCGTGCGCCGTCATGATGGCGTCATACAGGGCCCGCAGGAACGGCACGTTCATGCCGTTCGACGCCTCCGGCCGGTTCAGCCGCAGGTGACCAACCCCGTCGGGGTCCAGGTCGAGCAGGGCGAGCCCGTCGCTGATGAGCTTGTCGGTCACGATGGCTCCCGTGTCGTCGGGCCCGAGGCCGGGCCGGGCCGGGTGAACCGGCTGATCCCGGTGTCCGCGCCGGCGGTGAACAGATGGTCGGTAGCGGTCTCGGTCTCCAGCGCCAGCCCGTCCCGGAGCGGCCGCCGCAGCCCCTCCCGGACCAGGTGCTTGGCGCGGGCCAGCGCGCCCGCGTCCTTGGCCGCCAGGTTCCTGGCCAGCCCGGTCACGGCCTGCTCGAACCTGGCCGGCGGGACGCTGCGGTAGACCAGGCCCCACTGCTCGGCCTGGGCTCCGGTCAGCCGGTCGCCGGTCAGGATCAGGCCGAGCGCCCGCTGCGGTCCGGCGATCCGCGGCAGCCGCTGGGATCCGCCGCCGGCCGGGATCATGCCGAAGTTCAGGTGGTTGTCGGCCAGCACGGCGTCGTCGCGGGCGATGGCGATGTCGCAGGACTGGATGAGCTCGAAGCCGCCGGCCATCGCGTATCCCTCGACGGCGGCGATGACCGGTACCGGAAGGTCCCCGATCAGCTCGCAGGCGCCGATGAACGCCTCGAACAACCGCCGCAGGGCGGCTGGCCCCGCTGCCCGCAGCCGGGCCACCTCACCGAAGTCGCCGCCGGCGCAGAAATGGCCTCCCGCCCCGCGGATGACGATCACGCGTGCCCGGCCGGCCGCGACGCGCAGCGCCGCAGCCAGCCCGGTGGCCAGCTCCAGCGTGATCGCGTTGCGGGCATGCGGTCGGTTGAGCACGATGGTGGCCACGCTGGCGTCACCATCCAGCTCGAACGTGGTCAGCACCGGCGGGCCGGCCGCGGCCGGGTCCACGGTCACTGGGTCCTGCTCATCGGGTGCTCCCTGGTTTTTAAGACACATTAGACTAAGCCCCGGAGGAGCTGATCGGATGGACCTGGCACACCGGGACGCGCGCGTCATCGTCACCGGCGGCGGCGCCAACATCGGCCGCGGTATTGCGCTCGGCTTCGCCGCCGAGGGGGCGCGCGTGCTCATCGCCGACATCGATGGACCGCAGGCCGAGGCGGTGGCGGCCGAGGCGCTGAAGGCAGGCGCGGCCGCGGCCCTGGCCGT
>JBAPYC010000252.1:0-7942 GCA_049284535.1 Streptosporangiaceae bacterium | reverse complement strand
ACCGGCTACCTCGCCTTCGTCGACTCCGACATGCAGCGGCAGGCCGACATCTCCGATGACGAGGAGACCTTCGTCTCCGACGCCTGGCACATGGTCGAGCAGGCCGAGGATCACTTCGGCGTGCAGTGGGACGAGGACCTGGTGCGGCTGTTCGCCCGGGAGAGCGCCGAGACCTACCGGATCCTGGCCTCCCGCGGGGTGGGGTTCTCCCGGTTCATCCCGCGGCCCAAACAGCACACGGTGGACCGGATGGCGGCGGTCGAGGACACCTGGATGCTGGGCCGGGCGTTCGAGCCGGACTTCGCCTCGCCCGGGGTCCGGACGCTGTACGGCACGCTGGCCGACCGGCTGATCACGAAGGATGGCCGGGTAACCGGGGTGAAGGCGCACCGGGTGGCCGACGGCGCCGAGATCGAGGTCCAGGCCCGGCGCGGGGTCATCCTGGCCACCGGCGGCTACCAGTCCAATCCGGAGCTGCGGCTCCGCTATCAGCCGGGATTCGTGGCCCGCGCCCCTTACCTGGGCATCGACACCTGCCGGGGCGACGGGCACCTGATGGGCCAGGCGGTGGGCGGCGATCTGATCAACATGACGTTCGTGCCGCCGCTGGTCATCGTGTCATCCTCGGTGGTCGAGGACGCGATCGCGGTCAACCAGGCAGGCGAGCGATTCCACGACGAGGCCGGTCCTTACGAGGAGCGGGTGGAGCGGATGCGGGCCCAGCCGGACCGGCGGGCCTGGTATGTGGTGGACGACGTGGTCGCGCGGGAGAAGGCCGGGCTGATCGGGCAGATGCCGGAGCCGCCGGTGACCGCGGGAAGCCTGGGCGAGCTGGCCGCGCTGATCGGGGTGCCGGCGCGCGCGCTGGAGCGGACGGTGGCGGAGTGGAACGAGTTCCTGGCTTCGGGGGCGGACAAGGACCCGCTGTTCGGGCGGGTGGTGCTGCCGCCGGGGCGGCGGCGGTGCGAGAGCGCGCCGTTCACCGCGGTACCGATGGTGGAGGGGATCAACTTCTGCTGCGGCGGCTTCCGGGTGACCACTGATATGCAGGTGGTGGATGTGTTCGGCGAGCCGATTGGCGGGTTGTTCGCCGCGGGCGACTGCGTGGGCGGGCTGAACCCGGCTTCGGACCTGGGCGGCATTCATATCTGCGGCGGGCTGACCCTGGGGCGGGTGGCGGGCCGGGCCGCGGCCCGTGGCGCTGGTGTTGGCGGCGCGGGACACAGCGTGCTGCACGTGGGGATGCCGAGCATGCTGGATACCCGCATCGAGCTCGTCAAGCTGGACCGGCCGGGCACGGCGTCCGGGTAGAGCAACCCTTAGGAGACGGTGATGTCGATCGGAGTGCTGTTCACGCAGGGGCTGGTGACCGGCGACCCGCACACCACGCTGGGCGAGATCCTGGAACAGGCCGAGGCGGCCGACCGGCTCGGTTTCAGCGCCGCGCTGACCACGGAGCACAAGTACTCCGACGAGTACTTCGGGTCGCCGCTGCACCTGTCGTTCGCGATCGCGGCCCGGACCCGGCAGGTCAAGGTGGGCACCGCCATCGCGATCGCCCCGCTGTACAACCCGGTGGAGCTGGCCCAGGACGCGGCCACCCTGGACCAGCTGTCCGGAGGCCGGGCCTGGCTCGGCCTGGGCGCGGGCTACATGCCGGTCGACTATGAGACGGTCGGCGTCCCGTGGGACGACCGGGCCCAGCGGTTCGACGAGACGGTGCGGCTGATCCGTACCGCGCACATCAGCGAGCGGTTCTCCTTCACCGACAAGATCTACGACTTCCGGGATGTCTCGGTGATCCCCAAGCCGTACCAGCCGGCCGGCGTGCCGCTGCACCTGGCCGCCTGGACGCCGGGCGGCCTGCGGCGGGCCGCGCGGCTGGGCGACGGCTGGATCACCAACGCGCTGATGTCGCTGGAGACCATGACCGCGATGGCGGACGGCTACCGGGCCGCCGCGCAGGCCGAGGGCCGTCCCCCCCACGTGACCTCGATCCGGTTCTGCTGGCCCTACCACGACCGCGAGCAGGCGCTGGCCGAGTTCGGCAACACCGCGCTGGCCATGGCCCAGACCCTGTTCGACTACGGCGCCATCACCGACCTGCCCGGGGTGACCTCGGCGGATCAGATCACGCTGGAGGAGTTCGTCAAGGACCGGTTCATCTTCGGCACCCCGGCCGAGTGCGCGGACACCATCGGGCGGTTCCGCGACGAGGCGGGCGTGGACGACTTCCTGATGATCTTCCGGTACCCGACCGGGCCCGGGCACGAGGCCGTGCTGGCCGCCATGGAGCTGTTCGCGGCCGAGGTGCTGCCGGCGGTGCAGGCCGCGCCCGTGGTGTGAGGGCCACGGTGTGAGGCTGGTGGTATGAGGCTGGTGGCATGAGCTTGCGGATCGGGGTGGTCGGGGCGGCCTACGCGGCGTCGGCCCATCTGCCCGCGTATGCGGCGCTGGCGGCCGACGGGGTGGCGGAGGTCGTCGCGGTCGCGACGGCACGCGCGGCTACGGGTGAGCAGGTGGCCCGCTCGTTCGGCATTCGGCATGTGCATGTCGGCTTCGAGTCACTGTGCGCCGACCCGGACGTGGACCTGGTCGATGTGGCCACCCGGCCGAGCCGGCACCGGGCCATGGCCGTGGCCGCGCTGGCGGCCGGCAAGCACGTGCTGTGCGAGGCGCCGCTGGCCGCCACCACCGCGGACGGCGAGGCCATGGTGCTGGCCGCGGCCGGGGCCGGCGTTCTCGGCGTGGTGGACATGCAGTCGCGGTACTGGCCGGGCGCGCTCGAGCTGCGGCGGCTGGTGGCCGAGGGGTACCTGGGGCGGGTGCAGAACATCGCGGCGACCGCGTTCTACCCGACGTTCACCCGGATAGAAGCGGTGGCGGCGTCGGGATGGTGCGCGGACGCATCCGAGGGGGCGTCCTCGCTGCGGGTGCACGGGCTGCACACGGCGGACCTGATCCGGTGGGCGTTCGGGGAGCTGACGCGGGTCAGCGGGGTGACGGCGACGCTGACGTCGTCGTGGCCGGGCCGCGACGGGCCGGTGACCAGCGCAGATTCCGCCGCGTACACCGCGGTGATCGGGGACGGGCCGGGGGCCGGGGCGGTGTGCTCGGTGCACACATCGTGGACAGCGGCGGCCGGGAGCGGCTGGCGGCTGGCGGCGTACGGGTCAGAGGGCGTGCTGGTGGCCAGCGCGGACGGGCACACCGGGCACTTCCCGGTGCGGCTGGAGGGAGCGCGGCTGGAGGGAGCGCGGGGCGGCGCCGGGCTGGAAACGCTGGTGGCGCCGGAGGCGGGGGTGCCCTCGTGGTACCCGTTCGGCGCGCTGGTGCGGGAGCTGGCCGGGAGACTGGCCGGGGAGTCTGGGGCCGCCGCGGAGTCTAAAGCGGCTGAGGCCTCGGGCTGGCTCGGGGACGTGCCGATGTTCGCCGACGGGGTGGCGGCGCTGCGGGTGGCGGAAGCTGTGGAGGCGGGCGCGGTGCAGGCGGGCGAGGGCGAGGGTTAGACCTGGGAGAGCGCCTGGAGCTGGGCGTCAGTGAAGGCCAGGGACTGGGTGAGCGGGCAGGCGGCCAGGAAACGGACCTGCTCGCCGGGGTTGACCTTCCGCTCGGGGATGGGCGTGACCAGGTCGATCCGGCGGCCGCGGGCGATGACCTCGCGGATCCGGGTCTTGTCCTGCAGGATGCGCACGTCCCGGGACGGGTCGCCGTCGACCACGAGCAGGTCGGCGGCGCGGCCCGGCTGCACCGTGCCGATCTCGTCTTCCATCCGCATGGCCAGGGCGCCGTTGCGGGTAGCGGCGACGATGGCCTCCATCGGCGAGAAGCCGGAGTACTGGACCAGCAGCTCCAGCTCACGGGCGTGCCACTCGCCGCACGGGGTCACGGCGAAGCCCGTCTCGGAGCCGGCCAGGACCTTGACCCCGGCCCGGTGCGCCTGCGCCACCATCTGGCCGGTGGTCTCGATCTCGGCCCGGAACAGGTCGACCAGCTCGGGCGCGGAGCCGACCTTGTGCCCGTAGTCGGCCAGGTTGCCGAGCAGGGTGAAGGTCGGGCACAGGGCGGAACCGTTGTCGATGACCGCCTGCAGCGCCCGCTCGTCCATGTAGGACGAGTGGTAGATCAGGTCCATCCCGGCCAGCGCCGCCTCGCGGGTGCTTTCGGAGTTGCGGCAGTGGCCGACGACCTTGGTGTTCAGCTCGTGCGCGGTGTCGCACACCGCCTTGAGCTCGTCGAAGGACCAGACCTTGACCTCCGGGCCCTTCATGGTGGGGATCAGCCCGGTCACGTGGACCTTGATCCAGTCCACGCCGTACTTGATCTGCCGGCGGATCTCCTGCACGATCGCGTCCCGGTTGGGCACCACCTTGGCGTACGCGGTGACGCCCTCGTCCTTGATCAGCCGCCCGGCCGTGCCGCCCACCGAGGTCATCAGGGCCTGGCCGCCGGCGCGCATGCGGGGACCTTCGGCGATGCCGGCGTCGATGGCGTCCCGCAGCTCGACGCCGATGTTCCACAGGCAGTCGGCGTCGAGCACGCCGGTCACACCCGCGCGCAGCACCTTGCGGGCGTTGTACACCGACAGCATCGAGCTGTACCCCTCGGTGCGGTGGAAGAACAGCTCGTCGTTGCCGGTTGGCTCGCCGAAGCTCAGGTGGGTGTGAGCGTCGATGAGGCCGGGCATGACCGTCATGCCGGTGGCGTCGATTCTTTCGACATTGCCGTTGTGCTGGGTAGCTTGGGCCGCGGCGTCGGGGCCCACGGCGACGATCCGGTCCCCGTCGGTCAGCACGTCCGTAGCGGCCCGCGGTGCGGCACCGGTGCCGTCGATCAGCGTCCCGTTAGTGATCAGCAGTCGCTCGGCCATCGATTGATTCCTCTCGGACTCTATGAGTTAGGAGACTAGTCACTAGCCGCCGATGTGTCGATCCGCAGCTCGGGCGGGGTGTCCCGTCTCTTGCGGAGAAGACGGCGGCGCCGGGCGGCCGCGACCGGGCCCGTTATAGTAGTTACCCGGATAACGTCGGCACGAGGATAAGCCGGAGGAGGCAGGCGGACGAGCATGGCGTGGGCGGTCGTGACAGGCGCGGGCAGCGGCATCGGCGCGGTGATCGCCGAGCACGCCGCCAAGGCGGGGTTCTCGGTATCGGCCTGGGACATCGACGGCGGCAAGGTCTCCGAGGTGGCCGGGCGGATCGGCGACGCGGTGACGTCGCTGTGCGTGGACGTGACGGATGAGGCGGCGGTCGGGACCGCGATGGCGTCGCTGCCGGAACCGCCCGGGCTGGTGGTCAGCAGCGCGGGGATAGTGCGGTTCGGCCCGCTGCTGGATTTGCCGGTGCGGGACTGGGAGTCTGTGCTGCGGGTCAACCTGACCGGGACGTTCGTGGTGGCCCGGGCCGCGGCCCGGCGGATGTGCGCGGCCAGGTCGGGGTGCATCGTCAACCTGGCCTCGATCAACGGGGTGGCGGTGGCGCCGCGCGCGGGAGCGTACACCGCGAGCAAGGCGGCGATCGTCCGGCTGGGCGAGCAGATGGCGCTGGAATGGGCCGAGTTCGGGATCCGGGTGAACACCGTGACGCCGGGCCTGATCGACGCGGGCATGTCGGAGGAGATCTACGCCGACCCGGAGGCACGGCGGCAGCGCACCGCGCACGTGCCCATGGGGCGGCTGGGCAGCGCGGAAGACGTGGCGGATGCGGTGATGTTCCTGGCTTCGCCGAAGGCGTCCTACATCACCGGGCAGAACATCGTGGTGGACGGCGGGATCACCAAGGCGACGCTGGCCGGGTTGTCGCGGTCGACGGCGGTGGATCCGGGCGAGGCGCCGTGAGGGCGGCCGGGCCGGCGGCGTGCGGAAGGCCGGGGCAGCGGCGTGAGGGCGGCCGGGCCGGGTCAGCGGGCGCCCTTGCTCCAGGCGTCGGTGCTCTGGGTGCAGGCGGCGTAGCGTGTCGAGGCAGTGGCCACGACCTGGTCGGACGGCAGGCCCGGGCAGTCGTTGTTCGTGATGGTGATGCACAGTGCCAGCAGGCCGAGAACGGCAACGACCAGCGCGGAGATGAACAGCATCCGGCGGGGCGACCGCGGGATGATGACCTCGCTGGACGGCATGGCTTCCACCTGAACCGAGCGGTGGAAGGTCGTGAACATCGATTTAAGCCGGGGATCGGCTGTATGGAGGAGCCGCTCCATCTGGTCGAGAATCACTTGCTGGTGACGGGGCAGGCTCATCTGTTTTCCCGGGGGCGGGCGCGGTGGGGGCTGGCTCCCTTCGAGGGTAACTGACGGCGATCCGTGCCCATGGCCATCACAGCTCTCGTCTCGCCGTTGGCCAGATCTACTGCCGTTCGGGTGATGGCGGCAGGTAGCCCTGGGAGATGAGGCGCTGGGCGCCGGCGGCGTACAGGGCGGGGTCGTCGGGGGCGGTGGTGGCCAGGCCGTCGACATAGCGGTTCATCATGGCGAAGGCGGCGGCGATCAGGACGGTGTCGTGGATCTCCAGGTCGGTGGCGCCTTCGGCCCGGGCGGCGGCGATCTGGGCTCCGGTGACGTCGCGGCCGCTTCGCTGGACAGAGGCCGCGATCGCGAGCAGGGTCCTGAGCTTGGCCGAGACCGGGGCGGTAGCCGCGTCGGCACGCACCTGCTCGACCACTTCCATGCCACCGGGCAATTGGGCGGCGGCACTGGCTGAATGTGAGGAAGTGCAGTAACGGCACTCGTTCAGTCCAGAGACGTAAGCGGCGATCAGCTCGCGCTCCCCGGGGGTCAGGGTGCTCGGGCCGCGCAGCAGCACCTCGGTCAGCTCGCTCAGCGGGCGGCCGGTCTCCGGCCGGTACCGGAGCAGGCCGCGGATGCCGGGATCGTCGGAGTCCAGGGTGATGTGTGGCACGGGCTCAGCGTATGCCACGAACAAATGAGCGATTTTTCATGATCGCGAAGGCTTTTATCCCCGAAAACGGGGCAAAAGTCTTCGTGATCATGGGATTCCTCGGGTGTGGGGCGGTCCTGCGGGGTCCGCGGGGGTTACCAGGAGTCCCAGTGGACGCGCTGGTCGCGGGGGTGACGGGGGCCGGGCTTGAAGCCGGTGCCGATGGTGTGGGCGACCGGGATCAGGGCGGTCTGGGCGACCTGCTCATACGGGATGCCCAGGACACCGGCCGCCTCGCGCTCGTAGGCGAGGTGCAGGCAGGTCCAGGCGGTGCCGAGGCCGCGGGAGCGCGCGGCGAGCATGAAGCTCCAGGCGGCCGGCAGGATGGAACCCCAGGTCACGGCCTGGATCATGTAGGGCAGCGACTCGGGACGGCCTTCGATGCACGGGACGACCAGCACCGGGACCTCGTGCAGGTGCGCGGCCAGGTAAGCCGAGGCGTCCATTATCTTTTCCTTGCCCGCCGGGACTTCGGCCGGGTCGTTCTCCGCCTTGGACCGGCGGTACAGATCGGCCAGGGCCTGCTTGCGGGACGGTTCGGTGACCAGGACGAAGTGCCAGCTCTGGGCGTCGCCCCCGCTGGGAGCCTGGAAGGCGAGGTCGAGGCACTCCTCGAGCAGGTCGCGCTCGACCGGGCGGGTCAGGTCCAGGCGCTTGCGCACGGCACGGGTGGTCGACAGCAGCTCATCCGGGGTGAGGGTCATGCCAGGAATGATCATCGAGCTTGCCCGCGGTATTCCCCCGCCGGGCCGATGCCGGGGGGCACCGCTGCAATCCCGGCGCTCGCCAGCGCATGCTGCGAGGTACCGTCACTCCTTCGGAGTATTTTTCGGTCGACGTGTCGGCTCGCTGTCAATGGTCACTTCTGTATAGATTTGCACCATGGCATCGGGACGGTACCGGCTGGCCGCTGTGCTGGCCGTCCTGATTGTCGCGGGGACCACAGCGGCCGGCTGGCATGGCCACGGGCCGGCCGGCACCATGGCGGGCCGGAACTCGGCGCGCGGGGCC
>JBAPYC010000251.1:0-2553 GCA_049284535.1 Streptosporangiaceae bacterium | reverse complement strand
GCCGGGGAGTGGCAGGACGCCGCCGCGATGGCGGCGCCACCTGCCGCGGCGGCACCAAGCAAGAATTTCCGTCGCGGATGGCTGGTGACTTCGGGCCGAACGAGGCTGGGCGATTCGTCATCCATCGCGGCCTCCTGCAGTCCTCGGAATCGGCGCGGCATCTGGAGGGACGCCCCCGCTGGCACGGAAGACTTGCACCTGCGGGGGACGGCGGACCAGACCGGACACCGGCAGGTTAGCCGATGAGCTCGAGCGAGACCGTCCATAGTCTGTGCGCGGTGTCCGGGTCGATCGCCCACTGCTTGACGCCGTGGCTATGGGCGAACAAGTCAGCGTCGTCGGGCACGGTCTGGGCTTCACGGCCGTCGTCGAGATAGTGGCCACCGGTGTGGGCGAATTCGGGGGCGACCGCCGCGACCAGGGTGGTAGCGGCGCCCTGCTGGGCGCTCTTGTAGGAGAAGGCTCCCGCTGCCTCGGCTTCGGCCAGGTAATCCTTCTGCTTCTGGGTGAAGCTCCGTTGCAGCCCCGTGGCGACGCCGCCGGGGTTGACGGCGTTGGCGACGATGCCGTCGGGCGCCCAGCGGCGCGTGGCTTCGACTGCCAGCAGCGAGGTGGCGGTCTTGGACTGCGCATAGGCCGCCTGCGGATCATAGTCGCGCCGCCCGAAACCGATGTCGTCGAACACTACCGGTGAGCGCATGTGCGCCCCGGAGGTAAGCGAGACGATGCGCGCCTCGCCCCGCTCCCGCGCGCCGGCGGCGAGGGCGCTGTGCAATCCGCGGCTCAGGGTGAAGTGGCCAAGGTAATTGGTGGCGAACTGCAGTTCCCAGCCCTCCGCGGTTCGCGACAGGGCCGGCGTGATGACCGCCGCATTGTTGATCAGCAGGTGCAGCGGGCCGTTCCAGCTCCGGACGAAGCTGCCCACCGCGGCTTGATCGGCGAGGTCCAGGGCGGCGACGTGAACGTCGTCACTTCCGGTCGACGTGGCGATGTCATGGGCCGCCCTCGCCCCGGCGTCGGGGTTGCGGACCGCGAGGGTGACCTGGCCTCCGGCGCGGGCGAGGGAGCGGGCGGTCTCCAGGCCGATGCCGGACGACGCCCCGGTGACGACCGTGCGGACGCTGGAAAGGTCCACACCGGCGACGACGTCATCAGCGGTGCTCGCGGCGCCGAAGCGAGTCGTGATGAGCGGAGCGTGCGCTGGCATCGAAGCCTCCTGAAGATGCGGGATGGCCGGCGGCGCCAGGATCGATGGGGGTGCTGCGTGAATCGATCGCAGAACCAGGCTCCTTGGTACTGGACTCACTATACGTTATCAGCATAGTTTGTCTAATGAGACTAGCGTCGATTACACTCCCGATCGTGAGTGGCCCTGGATCCGCAACCCTCAGGCAGCACGAGAATGATGCCGGCCATCGCGGGCACGTCCTGGACGCCGCGCTGCTGACCTTCGCTCGTTACGGTTACCGGAAGGCCTCGATGGAGGACGTCGCCCGGGCCGCCGGCATCTCCCGGCCCGGCCTGTACCTCTACTTCGCCTCCAAGCAGGACCTGTTCCGGGCCGCCGTCACCCACGCGCTCGAGGGTGACATCGCAGCCGCCGGCCGGCTTCTCGCCGAGACCGGTCGCCCGCTCCGCGACCGGCTCATCGAGGCCTTCGACGAGTGGACCGGACGCTACATCGGGCCGATGACGAAAGATATTGCCGTCTTGATCGAGAGCAGCCCCGACCTGCTCGGCCCGGTAACCACCGAATACCCCCTGCGGTTCGCCAAGGCGGTCACCGATGCCCTGACCGGCGATGTGTCAGCCGATCGTGCCGGTGTGGCGAGGGACGTGGCCCGGACGTTGCTCAGCACGGCAAAGGGCATCAAGCACGAAGTGGGCACCCGCGAGGAGTTCCTCGCGAGAATGACCATCGCGACCGACCTCCTGCTGGTGGCCCTGACCGCACCATCCGCTTAGCGGGCCATCCCCGGATCTGAGCCCAGCCAAGGCTTCGCGCTTTCGCTAGTGCCGTCATGGCTGGGCTCGGCGACCGGGTCGCAGGTGGCTAGCGAAGCGACCGGAAGGAGTCCCGCATTTCGGCGGCGAACAGGTCCGGCTGTTCCCAGGCGGCGAAGTGGCCACCCCGGTCGAGCCTGTTGTAGTGGATGAGGTTGTGGGGATATGCGCGCTCGGCCCAGCTTCGCGGGGCCTGATAGAGCTCGTCAGGAAAGACGCTGATGGCAAACGGGATCGTGATGTCCTTGGCGTCGAAGAAGTCCGCCTTGTTCTCCCAGTACAGGCGGCCCGAGGAAACCCCGGTGTTCGTCAGCCAGTAGAGCGTGATGTTGTCGAGGAGGTCGTCGCGCGTCAGGGTGCCCACCGGGTCCCCCTGCAGGGCCTGCTCGACGAGCCCGGGCTGGCCGGTGCCGTCGCCGTGGTCGAGCATGAACGCCGCCAGGTCTATGGGTGAGTCCGCCAGCCCATACAGCGTTTGCGGGCGCGTGGTCATAATCAGTGCGTAGGCCACGTGCTTGGCATAGAAGTTGCTCAGCTGCTCGTACGCGT
>JBAPYC010000250.1:0-7084 GCA_049284535.1 Streptosporangiaceae bacterium | reverse complement strand
GGGGAGTGCCTGCCACGCGTCAAACACGGCGCGCGCCACGCGGCTGTGCTCGTCTATCGCGCCCCGCGTCGCGCGCAGCGCCTGGAACTCGCTGATGTCGGCGCCCGCCATGAAGGCGGCGCTGCCGGCACCCGTGAGCACGACAGCGCGGGCATCCCGGCCGGACCCGACATGTTCCGCCGCCCGGCCCAGGCCATCAAGAACGGCACGTCCCATCGCGTTGACCGGCGGGTTGTCGACGATGACCGTCGCAACGCCTTCATCAATCGTCACAGCGACCGGGCCGAACTGTTCGGTCATGCAGTGTCCTTCGCATCGGGTGCCAAGCACGTAACCCATGGCGGGCCTGGGCAGCGATGGGCAGGGCTGGTGGCCAGCCGCGGTCGTGCCGATCGGAGGTCTAGATCCTGAGGTGAAGCTAACAACCGGTCGGTTGATTGTCAATGCTGCACCGACGGGCGGATCTCGCTTGTTAATCGCCCCGAGCAGGCGCTTGTTGACCAAACTAAAGTTTGGTAGATAAGAACGGACCTTACCGGACACATCTAAAGGATCCCTGGCATGGGCGCATCGGAATGGGTATCTGGCTGGGCCCGGATCAAGCCAGACGAGCCCGCGATCGTGTTTGAGGGAACTCCCCGGTCGTGGCGGGAGCTCGACGCATCCGCGTCCTGGATCGGCGACGTCCTGGCCGGCGCCGGTGTCCGGCCCGGCGACAGGGTCGCGTGCCTGATCGGCAACCGCACCGAGTACGTCGAAGCTTTCATCGGCGCGCTGCGGGCGGGCGCGATCTTCGTGCCGCTCAACACCCTCGCCACCCCGGCCGAGCTCGTCACTCTTCTGGAGGACTGCGGTGCGCGCGCCCTCCTGACCGACGAAAGCCACGCCGAAGCAGCCGCGACCCTGGCCGGCGCGCTCGCCGCCCCGGTCACATTCGTCAGCGTCGACGGCTCGCTGCCGGTCGATCACCTGGCCGTCCCGCCGCTCCCGGCCGGGCATACTGCTCACCCGGGCGTGCCCCGGTCCGGGTCGGACACCATGTGCATCTACTACACGTCGGGTACGACAGGCCGGCCCAAGGGCGCGGTGGTCAGTTACGACAATGTGCACTACGCCACCCTGAACTGGCTCGTCGACCTGGGTTTCTGGCAGGATGACCGGTTCCTGCTGAACCTTCCGCTCTGCTTCACCGGCGCCATGGCGATCCTCGTGCCCGCCCTGCACGGCGGGATAACGATCTACCTGGAGCGCGGGTTCGACGCCGGGCGGACGCTGGAGCTGATCGAATCGGATGGCATCACCTTCATGGTCGTGGTCCCGACCATGGCGCTCGCGCTGATGCGCCGCCCGGAGTTCACCACGCGGGACCTTTCCTCGATCCGCATGATCCTCTGCGGCGCGGCGCCCGTTCCGATGACGCTGTTCGAGGCGTGGACCCAGCGCGGCATCACTTTCATCAGCAGCTTCGGCATGACCGAGGTCGCGGGCGGATTCGCCCTGATCACCCCGGTCGCCGAAGCCGCCCAGCGGCTCGGCACCGCCGGCCGCCCGTGCCTGTATTCCGAGGCCAAGATCCTGCGGGAGGACGGCACCGATGCCCCCGACGATGAGGTCGGGGAGCTGGCGATCCGCGGCCCCCTGGTGTTCCAGGGCTACTGGAACAATGAGGCTGAGACGCGCGCGACCATCGTCGACGGCTGGCTGCACACCGGCGACCTGGCCGTCCGCGAGCCGAGCGGCTATTTCCGGATCGTCGACCGCAAGAAGGACCTCATCATCACCGGCGGCCTGAACGTCTACCCGGCGGAGATCGAGGGCGCGCTGCTGAAACTGGACGGCGTCCTGGAATCCGCGGTATACGGGGTGCCGGACCAGAAGTGGGGCGAGGCAGTAGCGGCCTCGGTCGTGCTCGCGCCCGGCTCCGGTCGTGACACCGAATCCATCCGGAACGACCTGCGGGCACTCATCGCCGCGTACAAAATCCCCAAGCACATCGAGTTTCCCGCCGCGCTGCCGCGCACCACGTCGGGCAAGGTGCTGCGCCGCGACCTGCGGGAGCGGGCGGTCCAGCAGGTCAGAGCCGAAGCCGCTGTCGCGGGTCCCTGAGGCTCTATCCCCGGGCTGCCGCAAATGTTACGTTTCCGCTATGTAACATCCGGTGGCCGACGAGACATGGTGAGAACGACATGACCGAGACCAAGGACTCGACGCAGGCCCTTCGTGATGGCCGGCTGGAGGATCCGGACGTGACCCTGGGCACGGACCCGCGCATGCATCCCAGCCTGCTGGCCTGCCTGGCCGCCCTGGGCCTGGACGGTCATGCCGCCCCGCCGCCGTTCGACCGCAGCGCTGGCCCGGACGCGGTCGCCGAGTTCGTCGGCGCATCACATGCGGCGTTCGAGGGTCTCTATGAGGTGGTGCCCGCCGACTGGCCAGATGAGAGTCCGGTCGCGGTCGACTACCGGTCCGAGACCATACGGGGCGCCGACGGCAACGAGATCCCGCTGCATATCTACCGCCCGGCCGGGACCGCCGGCCCGCTGCCGTGCGTGGTCTACCTCCATGGCGGCGGCATGACCATCCTGGAGGCACACAACCGCGTGCACCGCCAGTGGAGCACCGACCTGGCCGCCGCCGGGCAGGTCGTGGTCACCGTCGGGTTCCGCAACGCCTGGACGGCCGACGGCCTCAACCCGTTCCCGGCTGGTCTTGACGACTGCTCTGCGGCCATCGACTGGGTGCACGCCCACCGCGATGAGCTGGGCATCACGAAGGTGGTCCTCCAGGGTGAGTCGGGCGGCGCCAACCTGGTGCTGGCCAGTGCCCTCAAGGCCAAGCGGGAGGGCCGCCTCGCCGCCATCGACGGTGTGTTCGCCTCGGTCCCGTACATCAGCGGCGGTTACAGCTGGGACGATGACCGCAAGCTGCGCGAGCTGCCGTCGATGATCGAGAACGACGGGCACTACCTGAACTGCGCGATGATGGCCATGCTCGTGGACGTGTACGACCCGTCGGGCGAGAACGCCGAGAACCCGTTGTGCTGGCCGTACTTCGCCACCGAGTCGGACGTCAGCGGCCTCCCGCCGCACTTCATCACCGTCAACGAGCTGGACCCGCTGCGGGACGAGGGCAAGGCGTACTTCCGCAAGCTGGTCCGCGCCGGGGTCCACGCCGTCGGCCGGGTGAACCTCGGGCTGACCCATGCCGCGGAAATGTCGTTCCGGCAGGCAGTGGAGGACGCCTACAAGGCCGCGGTGCGGGACATCAGCGGCTTCACCGCATCACTGTGACGATGAGAGGCTGACGTCAGCCGCAGTTCAGGACATGGCGCTCGATCCGCATTACTAGCTGAGCGCTTACCCGGGCGTGGGCACTGGCTTGTCAGTTAAGAACTGGCGGCCGGCTTGAGCCGCGGGTGTATCAGATGCGGTGCTGGCGGCTCCGTCGTTATGACGACTGCAGTCCCGCGGATCGCCGCAGGTCTCCCGCCCACAACTGAGCGAGCAATCTCATGGCTGACAGCAAAAAATTGTGCGTTCTCACCGTCCACGGCATTGGATTCCAGCAGCCGCCAACCGACTCAGAGCCCGGATATGCGGACGTGCTGCACGAAAATCTCGGTGATGCCCTGCAGGAGCTCGGCAGCGGCCTGGGCAACGATCCGCAGCGAATCCCGGGCCCTCGAGGCCCTGTCTACGTAGAGAGCGCAAGACCCGGGACCAGTGATCACGAGTGGGGCCTCAAAAGGCTGGGGACCTGGTGCGACAGCGGCATAGATATCACCGGCATGCCGCTAGCCGACGGCCACGAGCCGATCGTCCACGTCGCGCTGGTGTACACATCGCTGGAAGGGGTCAGCCCGGGCATAGGCCGGGGGGCCGGTACTGTGACTGAAGCTGGCCTTATGCTCGGCCATTACAGTTCGGTCCTTGGGGCATTCAGGCTGGTGGCCGGTGATGCCTGGGCAGCCCTGCACGAGGGCGGCGGCCGTGGGGCCCCGGTTTCCTCGCCATCGCTGCGGCCACGGGACGACGCCTTGACTGCACGGCAGCATCATCTCGCGGCGCTGTTGCACCGCACGCCGGCCAGCAGCGGCGCCCTGGGCGTAATCGGAACCCTGGAGGACGACGTCGTTGCTTACGTGTGCCGCAATGACCTGCGGGAAAGCATCAGGGAATTTATCGCCGAAGCTCTGCGCCGGCTGCTGGCGCGGCCCGATGTAGCAGGCGTAGTCGTTAACGCGCATAGCCAGGGTACTGTCGGCAGCTTCGACGTCCTGCGTCTGTATCCAGACGATTCGCTGGCTAAAGTACGCGCGTTCGTGACGGCCGGCAGCCCGCTACGCAAGTACGCGGACCTGTTCTCCTGGGGAAACGACTCTGGCGGGCTCCATCAGACAACCTGGCTGAACTTCTGGGACGAGAAGGACCCGGTCGCCGATCCTCTCGGCCCTCCAGACACCTGGCACTACGGAAGCCCACCCGACAGCCCGCCATCAGGGGAACTAGGGTTGTTCTACGCGCTGGACGGCGATGGCAATCAGGTCCCGGTCGCCATCAATGACATAGAAGTGAACAATCTGGCGAACAGTTCCGGAGGCGGGCTTCAGGCTCACAATTACTGGGACAACAAAGAGCAATTCATTACCCAGCTAGCCAAACTGCTGGAGACCGCGGCAGCTTGACATCGCTGCGACCGCGGAGCAGGGCGGAGGCCACCCGCGTTCGCGGTGCCAATCTTGGGGCAGCCGCAGCGTGGTGTGACCGCGGCCGTGCCGGGCGGTGCGGACGGCCGCGTCCGCCTGGTCGTGGCCGCCCGTCGCGGTACATTTAGGTCATTGCAAAGTCGGCTCGATGATGGGTAAGGGCAGCAGGCGGCCAGTCCCTCGGCCGGGCGTCAGCGTTGCCGCGCGGTGCCTGATCTGGTCAGTTTTGTCGCCGGGCAGGGTGAGATGCCTCCTTACTGTGAGGTGGCCGGTTTGGCCATTGAGGCAAGTCCTGTGGGTGTGTCATCCCCTTTGTGTCGCTCCTGGTGAGTCATGACCTGGTGGCGCGGCGACAGCAATGAGTGGTCCGGGGCTTTTACACCCCGAGAGCCGGCCGAGGCACAGGCCGTCCCGGACGTCCTGGTGGGCCGCAGCGGTGATTGCCGGGCGCTGGATGAGCTGGTGGCGGCGATCCGCCAGGGCCTGAGCCGGTCGCTGGTGATCCTCGGTGAGCCGGGCATCGGCAAGACCCGTCTGCTGGAGTACGTGGCGCAGGCCGCCAACGGCGTGCGGACGGTCAGAATTGCCGGGCTCAAGTCGGAGGTGCGGCTGGGCTTCGCCGCGGTCCACCGCATGCTGGTGCCGTTCCTGGACCGGGTCGGCCTGCTGCCTGCCCCGCAGCGGGAGGCGCTTGATTCGGCGTTCGGCCTGGCGGCCGGGCCGTCGGCGGACCGTTTCCTGGTCGGCATGAGTGTGCTCACGCTGCTCGCCGAGATCGCCGCCGAGCAGCCGCTGATCTGGCTGGTCGATGATGCGCACTGGCTGGACCGCGAGTCAGTGGAGGTGCTTGGCTTTGTCGGGCGTCGCCTGCACGCGGATAGCACGGGCCTGCTCTTCTGCGCGCGCGAGGCCTCGCCGGCGCTGACAGCGCTCGATGGAATACCCACCCGCCATCTCAGTGGCCTGGAACCTTCGGCGGCCCGGGCCTTGCTCGCGACGACCGTCTCGGGGCCTCTCAACGCCCGGGTGGCCGCGCGGATCATCGACGAGACCGGCGGCAACCCGCTCGCGCTGCGGGAACTGGCCGTGCACCTCACGCCTGACCAGCTGGCAGGCCGCTCGCCGCTGCCGGAGCGCCTGCCGGTCGGCCGCCGCCTGCACGGGCACTTCCTCGGACAGGCGAATATGCTCCCGCCCGCCACTGGTACCTGGCTGCTGCTGGCCTCAGCAGCATCGGGCGATGACCCCGCCGCGCTCTGGCGGGCGGCCGCGCTGCTGGGCCTGGCGCCCGACGCCGCTGATCCTGCCGTGGCACAGGACATTGTGTCGGTTGACCCACGAGTGGCGTTCCGGCACCCGCTCATCCGTTCCGCGGTCTACGAGGGAGCACGGCCGGGTGACCGGCGCCGGGCACACGAGGCCCTGGCGAGCATCGCCGGGCAGGACGGCAAGCCGGAAGAGGCAGCGTGGCACCGCGCCGCGGCCAGCGTGGTGCCCGATGAGGATGTTGCGGCTGACCTTCAACGCTCGGCCGAGCGGGTGGAACGGCGCGGCGGCCACGTCGCACAGGCCACGTTCCTGGCCCGGGCGGCCGAGCTGACTCCGGACCCGCGGCGCCGTGCCGCGCGGCTCCTCGCCGCGGCCCAGGCCTATCTCGTCGCGGGGGACGGCGCCCTCGCGGAGGCCATGCTGGACCTGGCGGCTCCTCGGCTGGCGGAAGCGGGACTGTACGTGGCGGCGCAGCGCCTGCGGGCCTCGATCGCTGTCTTCTTCTCGCGGCACAAGGACGCTCCCAGCCTCCTGCTGGACGCCATCGCCGCCGATGATCCTCCCGCCACACCCCTGATCCGCGCGATGCTCTTCGAAGCCCTGCAGGCGGCACTCGTGGCCCGCCAGTACACCGTCGGCACCACACCCGTGGAAGTGGCCCGCGCCGCGCTGCAGGCGCCGTGGGATCCCGGCCTGGACCCCACGGCGGCCGACCTGCTGCTAAACGGCTTCGCCACCCGTATCGCCGTCGGATACCCGGAGGCGGTGCCTCAGCTCCGCGCCGCGGTCGAGGCGTTCAGCGCTGGCGAGGAGCCCACGCCCGCCGGGATAGCAGGCACTATCCTCGCGCAGTTCGCGGCGGATGACCTGTGGGACGACCAGGGACGCCGGGCGATATTCCTGCGCGCTGAGGCGGTCCACCGCCGGCACGGGGCGCTGGGCGCCCTGCGGGTCATCCTGGCGGGACTGTGTACCAGCGAACTGTGGGCGGGGCGGCTGGCCGAGGCCGAAGCACGGTACTTCGAGGCGGCCGAGATCTCCGCGCTGATCGGCATCCCGGCGCCGGCCTCAACCGGGGTGCTGCTGGATGTGCGGGCCTGGCAGGGGCGC
>JBAPYC010000249.1:0-4993 GCA_049284535.1 Streptosporangiaceae bacterium | reverse complement strand
GCCATCACCGCGGCCACCGGCGCCGGGACGGCCCGGCCCATCAGCCGCGGCCCGAGCTCGATCACGGTGACCGCACAGCCCAGCGCGGCGGCGCAGGCAGCCAGCTCCAGCCCGATGAACCCGCCGCCGATCACGCCGACCCGGGTGCCGGGGCGCAGCCGGGCACGCAGCGCCGCGGAATCTGCCTGGGTCCGCAGGACATGCACAGGAACATCGCCGAACGGAAGGGTTCGTGCCTGCGCGCCGGTGGCCAGCAGCAGCGACTGGTAGTCCAGCCGTTCGCCGTCGGCCAGCTCGAGCGTGCGCGCGCCGGTGTCCAGCGCGGTGACGCCGACGCCGGGCCGGAACGTGATGTCCGCCTGCCGCAGCATGTCCTCGTCGCAGACCGGCTTGACCTGCCCGGTCTTGGAAAGCGGCGGGCGCTCGTACGGCATCGAGGACTCGGCCCCCACCAGCACGATCCGGCCGTCCCAGCCCTCCTCTCGCAACGTAAACGCGGCCCGGGTGCCGCACTCGCCCGCTCCGGCGATGACGATGGCCGGCGCCTGCGCCGATCCCGGCATCTGCGCTGTCCCGGGCATCTGTGCTGTCCCCGCCATCAGGGCAGCTCGATGTAGACGGTGTCGTCGACCACCTTGACCGGGTAGGTGCGCACGTCGACCAGCACCGGAGCGCCCAGCGCCTTGCCGCTGGTGTAGTCGAAGCGGCCGTTGTGCTTGGGGCACTCGATGACGCCGCCCATGACCAGGCCGTCGCACAGCAGCGTCTTCTCGTGCGTGCAGTGCCCGTCAGTGGCGTAGAACCCGTCGTCGGGGGAGCGGTAGATCGCGTAGTCGCGGCCATCGTGCTCGAACGGGATGACGTCCTCGGGGTCGACGTCATCACTCTCGCAGGCGGCGATCCACTGGGCCATCGGAGTCTCCTTGAAGGTCAGGCCAGCTCTGGTCAGGCCGCGGTCACGACGGTGGGCAGCTCGACCGCCCGGCCGTCGGTCAGCGGGGTCGGCACGTTGAACGGCGCGGCCCCGGGCAGCAGCTCACGGTGGACGTAGTACTCCTGGTCGCGGAGCTGGTGCAGCACCGCCGGGATGATCTCCTTGTAGGCGGCCCACAGCGACGGGTAGACCGGCGCGCAGTCGTGCTTGATCTCCTCGTGCAGCTCCGGCAGCCGGTGGTACGGGACCATCGGGAACATGTGGTGCTCGACGTGGTAGTTCATGTTCCAGTACAGGAACCGGTTGACCCGGCACATCTTGACGGTCCGGGTGTTCAGCCGGTGGTCCAGCACGTTCTCACCCATGCCAGCGTGCTGGGTGAAGCCGTAGACCTGGAGCATGTACCGGCCGTAAATAGCCGGGCCCCCGATCAGTACCACGGGCAGCCAGGTCCGGAAGCCGATGGCCAGGCCGATCGCGAGGATGTAGATGCCCAGCTGGATCCGGGAGACCCGGTAGGCCTTGGCCCGCTCGGACTCAGGGATGTAGTTCGCCTCTTCCGGGGTGAGCCGCCCAGCCGCGTGCCGGAACATCAGGCCGAACGCCAGCGGCACGTCGACCAGGCCGAAGTAGTTGGCCAGCAGCTTGGCCAGCCGGGCCGGGCGCATGACCCCGATCTCCGGGTCGCGGCCGACGATCAGCGTGTCGGTGTGGTGCCGGGTGTGGCTCCACCGCCAGCTGACCGGGTTGCGCATGGTCATGAACGAGCCGACCTGGTACAGGCTCTCATCGATCCAGCGGGTCTTGAACGCCGTGCCGTGCCCGGCCTCGTGCCAGCGCGAGTCCGCCGTCGAGCCGTACAGGACACCGTAGGCGAGGAAGAACGGCACCGCCCACCAGCTGTGCCACACCAGCCAGAACACGCTGCCGACGGCGCCGAAGGCCAGGATCAGCCCGACCCAGATGATGGTGTCCCGGACGGCGGGATAGTCGGAGCGCTTCATCAGCTCCTTCATCCGCTTGCGCGGCACCGCGCTGCGGAACCACGTCGCGTCGGCCAACCCGGCCTCGACCGCCGCCAGGTTCTCCGGCCCGACGATGCTGTACCGCTCCAGCCGTTCCCTGCCGGTGCCCTGTGCTTTACTGGCCATCACCCGATCACCTCCGTGTTGCGCTCCCGCCCGCCGATTCCTGCCGGGCTAAGCTCTGTTGGCCTGTCTAATT
The DNA here is from genome assembly GCA_049284535.1 of Streptosporangiaceae bacterium. Lineage (GTDB taxonomy): Bacteria > Actinomycetota > Actinomycetes > Streptosporangiales > Streptosporangiaceae > Palsa-504. The sequence continues at coordinate 2,835 of JBAPYC010000249.1, read as the reverse complement.
GGAGCGCTCCAATAGCAGCAATCGTCGCTCTTCGCCCACTTCCTGTCAAGAGTCCCGTAGTGAGCAACGAAGGCCGCCGGCCCAGCGGCAAGCGCGTCCATTGGAACGGTCTACCGCGCTTCCCGCCCCCACCATCCCGGTCTCCTCCGCTTCTGGCCCCCGAACATAAGGCGTGGATGCCCCGCTGGGGTAGCTAGTACTACCCCAGCGGGGCATCCACATCATTAGATGACGACAGTTAGTTAGTGAGGGCCAGTTCACTTAGGGGCGCGGGCGTGATGCCGAGACAGCCGTGGGCCATCACCTCGAGCAGCTCGGTACTGCGCTCAGGCGACAGGCCGCTGCTGTAGAACAGGGTCGACTGGATCGCGCCGATGGCGGCGTGCACGGCCAGCCGGACCTCGCCGTCGGCTAGGTCCGTCCGCAGCGGGGCCAGCAGGTGCACCCACTCCTCGATGTAGTGCCGCTGGGCCCGGCTCAGCCGGCGCCGCTCGTCCTCGGGCAGCGTCCGCGCCTCGCGGTGGTACATCGCCAGCGCGTCGTGGTCGGTCAGCGCCACCTCGATGTGGTCGCGGACCAGCAAGGTCAGGCTCTGCCGTTCTTCCAGGTGCGCCGAGATGATCTCCGCGCACCTGGCCATCAGCCGGTCCATGACCCGGTCGGCCATCGCGACCAAGATGGCGGTCTTGCTGTCGAAGTGCCGGTAGACGCCGGATCCGACGATCCCGGCTTCGGCCCCGATGTCGGCCATCGAGATCGCGTCGAACCCGCGCTGGGCGCCCAGGGCCGCGGCCGCCGCCAGGATCCGCTCCTTGCGATCCGGGTCGCGCCGCCGTCGCGAGGACTGCGCCGATGTTCGCTGTACCGTCACCTTTTCAGTCTGACATCCAGGCGCTAAGGTCGCTAGTGAATGGTGAGTCACAACCGGGAGGGGCCGGCGTGGATTTTGCGGAATCCGAGGAACATCGTGCTCTCCGCTCCGCCGTGGCGGAGATCGCGGCGAAGTTCGGCCCGCGCTACTACGCCGAACGGTCTGCCGAGCGTCGCCCCTGTACCGAGCTGTGGGCCGCCCTGGGCGAGGCCGGGTTCATCGGCGTCAACATCCCCGATGCCTACGGCGGCGGTGGCGGCGGGCTGACCGAGCTCGCCCTGGTGTGCGAGGAGATCGCGGCGGCCGGAACGCCGCTGCTGCTCCTGCTGGTCTCCGCGGCGATCTCGGCCGAGATGATCGCCGAGTTCGGCACCGAGGAGCAGCGCCAGCGGTGGCTGCCCGGGCTGGCCAGCGGCGCGACCAAGGTCGTGTTCGCCATCACCGAGCCGGACGCGGGCTCCAACACCTTGCGCCTTTCCACCACGGCCACCCGTGACGGCGAGGAGTGGGTGCTCAACGGCACCAAGTACTACATCTCCGGGGTCGATGAGGCCGAGGCGCTGCTGGTCGTCACCCGGACCGGGCAGGATGAGCGTGGCGGGCAGCTGTCGCTGTTCATCGTGCCCACCGACGCCCCCGGTCTGCAAAAACACCTGCTCCCGGTTGATCTGCTGCTGCCCGAGCGCCAGTTCACCCTGCACTTCGACGGCGTCCGGGTCGGCCCCGACGCGCTGATCGGCGCCGAAGGTGAGGGCTTCCGGCAGGTGTTCCACGGCCTGAACCCCGAGCGCATCACCGGCGCCGCGCTCGGTGTGGGCATCGCCCGCTACGCGCTGGGTGCCGCCGCCCGGTACGCGAACGAGCGCAAGGTCTGGTCGCAGCCCATCGGAACCCACCAGGGGGTATCGCACCCGCTGGCCAAGGCCAAGATCGAGACCGAGCTGGCCGCGCTGATGATCAGGCAGGCCGCCTGGCAGCACGATCATGGCGTGCCCGCGGGGGAGTCCTCCAACATGGCCAAGTACGCCGCGGCCGAGGCCTCGCTGGCGGCGCTCGACGCGGCCATCCAGACCCATGGCGGAAACGGCCTGGCCAGCGAGTACGGCCTGATGCCCTACTGGGGCCTGGCCCGGCTGCTGCGCATCGCGCCGGTGAACCGCGAGATGATCCTCAACTACGTGGCCCAGCACAGCCTGGGCCTGCCCCGGTCGTACTAGGAGCCACCGATGGACCTCGCCCGCAACCTGATCGGCCGGATCAACGTCGGCGATAGCCTGACCCGCTCGGCCGCGGCCCGCCCCGGCCAGCTCGCGGTGGTCGACGGCGATCGCCGCTACAGCTACGCCGAGTTCAACGCCTATGTCAACCGGCTGGCGCACGGCCTGGCCGGGCTCGGCTACGAACGCGGCGCCGTGCTCGCGCTGGCCTCTGGCAACAGCGCTGACTTCCTGGCCGTCTACTTCGCCTGTGCCAAGCTGGGCCTGGCCTGCGTGCCCATCAACCTGGGCTGGCGGCCGGACGAGGTGGCCTTCGTGCTCGGTCACTCCCGGGCCCGCGGCATCGTGATCGAGACCCAGCTCATCGCCCCGCTCCGCGATGCCATCGCCAAGGAAAGCGGCGTTCTCGACGTCATCGTCGCAGCCGGTACCGGCCAGGACCACGAGCAGCAGCCCGACGACCGGGCCTGGACCACGATCGAGGCCCTGACCGCGCACGACGACGCCAGCGAACCGGATACCTACGTCGAGGACCGGGACGCGCTGAGCTACCTGTACACCTCCGTCACGACCTCGTTCCCCAAGGGCGTGGTCGGCTCGCACGTGGCCATCTACCTGGAGTCGATGTCGGGCGCGCTGGACTCCGGCTGGCGGGCCGACGACAAGTTCGTCGCCATGATGCCGATGTTCCACACCGCCCAGCTGAACGCGTTCTGCACGCCCGCGATCATGGTCGGCGCGACCATC
>JBAPYC010000248.1:0-14890 GCA_049284535.1 Streptosporangiaceae bacterium | reverse complement strand
GGTCCATGCAGTGGTGAATCAGGAGCCCGGGTGAGGCATCGAACGAGGAGGTTGTGAGGTAGTAGTCCGCGCCGTCCTTCAGGACGGCCGGATCCGGGAAATCGCCGGGAAGCACAGGGTTGCGGTAGGTCCCATCGCCCAGGTCGGCCATCCGGCGCCCTTCCGGCCCGGTGCCCCACGCATGTTCAGATCCTGCCGCCATGTCGTCCCGCCCATCGTCCGCCGAACTTGGAGTCTCTCCAATTTTGGATATACTACAAATATGACGATCGATGCGCCAGTCAGGATCCCGTTGCGTGACCGCAGGCGTGCCGCCGTCGAGCGCGTTGCCCTTGATCTCGCGCTGCGGCATGGCTACGACGCCGTGACGGTCGAGATGATCTGTGACGCCGCCCTGGTCTCGCCGAGCACGTTCTTCAACTACTTCGGCTCCAAGGACCGGGCCGTCCTGGGACCTGAGCCCCGGCCATTCGGCCAGGACCGCCTGGACGCCTTTGCCGCCGGAGATGGCGACGCACTCACTGAGCTGATGTTGCTGATCGTCGCGGGCTGGCCGGACGACCCGGCGGAGCGCGAGATCCTGCTCAAGCGGCTCGACCTGACCGAACGCACGCCCGCTTTGCACGCCGCCCATATCGCGCGCCTGGACCGGGCGAGCGAGCAGGTGGAACAGGCCGCCGTGCGCCGCCTGCGCCGCGGGCAGGCGGCGAATGTGACCGAACGGGCGGCGATGCTCGTCTCGCTCAGTCACGCGGCGATGGTCTGGATGATCGGCCGCCTCCGCGTCGAGCCGTCTATCCCATGGCCGGCCCTGGTCAGCCGGGCCGTCGCGGTGCTGCGCGAGGTGGCCGGAGGGGGCGAGTGACCGTCCCGGCGGCCACGCGGCGGCTCCGGCTGATTATGGCGGCCCTTATGGCGGCGGTCCTGCTGTCCAGCCTCGACGCGATGATCTTCAACACCGCACTGCCCACGATCGTCGGCCAGCTTCACGGTATCGCCCGGATGTCGTGGGTGCCGACGGCGTACCTGCTCACCACCGTGATCACCATGCCGGTCTACGGCAAGCTCGGCGACCTGGCGGGCCGCAAGTGGCTGTTCGTCGCGGCGCTCGCCCTGTTCCTGGCCGGGAGCATTGTGGGCGGGCTGGCCGGATCTATGTCCGAGCTGATCGCTGCGCGGGCCGTCCAGGGTCTGGGCGGTGGTGGCCTCATGGTGCTCTCACAGGCGATGATCGCCGACGTGGTGCCGCCCCGGGAGCGGGGCCGCTACATGGCCATCACCGGCAGCGTCTTCATTTTCTCCTCGGTGGCGGGCCCGCTGCTCGGGGGCTGGTTCGCGACCACCATCGGCTGGCGGTGGGCATTCTGGATGAACGTGCCGATCGCGCTGGCGGCCATTACCGCTGCGATCACCCTGCTGCATCCTGGCCGTCCCGCCGGGCGCCCGCGGATCGACGGGCCCGGCATCGCGCTCATGGCGGTCGCGGTCACCGCACTGCTCGTGCTCACCTCACTCGGCGGCCGCGCCATGAACTGGACGTCAGCCGGCGCGCTGGCGCTCGGCGCGCTGGTGGCAGCCGCCGCGGCCGGATTCCTGATAGCCGAGCGGCGGGCCCGCGAGCCGCTCATTCCGCTCCGTCTGCTCGCTGACCGGGAGTTCGTGCTGGCCACGATCGGTGCGTTGTGCGGCGCGCTCGCTATGTTCGGCACGGTGGGATACCTGCCGACCTACCTGCAGATGGTCGACGGGCTCACCCCGACCGTGGCCGGCTTGCACATGGTGCCGGTCGTCCTCGGCATCGGTACCACGGCGTTTACCTCCGGCCATGTGATGAGCCGGACGGGCCGGTACGCCTGGATGCCGGTAGCCGGGGCCTTCACCGTGGCCGTCTCGCTCGGCTTGCTCTGGCTGGTCCGGCCATCGACCTCACCGTGGGTCATCAGCGCGGACGTCTACCTGTTCGGCGCCGGCATGGGATTCGGCATGCAGACGCTGACGATCGTCGCGCAGAACGCCTTCCCGGCCGAGGTCGGCACGGCTACCGCCGCGTTCGCGTTCTTCCGCGAGATCGGGGCGGCTCTCGGCGCCGCCGCCGTCGGCGGCATCTTCACAGCCAGGCTGACGGGACTGCTCGGCGCCCGGCTGCCGACGCGGCTGGCCGATGCTCATGCGCTGACCCCGGCGCTGGTGGCCAGCCTCCCGGCGGCCCTGCGGGAACAGGTCGCCGGCGCGTACCACGACGCGCTGACCCCGATCTTCGGCTGCCTGGCGCCGATGATGCTCGGGGCTGCCCTGCTGCTCCTGTTTGTCCGCGAGCGCCCAGCCGGCACCCCATTCCCGGCCGGGGCAGTGCCGGCGGCGGTGTCCGGGGACTTTGCTGCACACGGAGGTGATGGCTGATGAGTGCGGAACTGAATGCCGTATGGGCGGGCTTCGCCGATCCCCCGGACGAGGCCCGGCCACGCGCCTGGTGGCACTGGATGGACGGCAACGTCGATCCCGAGGGGATCCGCCTGGACCTGGAATGGCTGTATAGGGCCGGCGTCCGCGGGGTTCAGATGTTCGACGGCGGCATGGGCACGCCGCTGGTCGTGCCGGAACGGGTTGCGTTCGGGTCAGCGAGATGGCGGCAGGCACTGCAGCTGGCCCGGGCCACGGCCCGGCGGCTGGGCCTGGAGTTCGCCGTCGCGACGTCGCCCGGCTGGAGCGCCGCGGGCGGCCCGTGGGTCAGCCCAGGGGATGCGATGAAGAAAGTGGTCTGGTCAGAACTGGTGGTGACGGGAGGCAGTGCGGTCTCCCACGCGCTGCCACCCCTGCCGGACGTGGCAGGTCCGTATCAGGATCTTCCCCGGTGGGGAGATGACCCCGGCCAGACCCGCTTGGCCCGGGACTGGGTCACGATCGCGGTACCGCATGTTGCCGCCCAGGACGCGCTGCGGCCCGCGACCGTCACGGCATCGGCGCCGATCGAAGGGGCCGAACGACTGGGCGATGGGCGCCACGCCGAGGCGATCCTTCTTCCCCGTGACCCGGACCGCCCGTCCTCTGCGTGGATTGAGTTCGGATTTGCCGCTCCCGTAACGGTGTCCGCCGTGACCGCCGGCTTGCCTGGGCCAGCGGGCTTCGGCGCTGCGCCCCCGCCGCACGCTGTCCTGCAGGCTAGTGATGACGGACAGGCCTGGACGGCGGTCGCCGAGTTGCCCGCCTCGGCCGTGCCGGTGCGGACCGCGGCCTTCCGGCCGGTCACGGCAGCGCGCTTCCGGCTCGTCCTGGAGGCAGGGACGGCCACCGATGCGCTGCCGCGGCTCGCCGCCGGCGTCCGGCTGCCGCCGGTCCTGCGGCGGGTGAGTGCATTCGCGGTGAGCGAGTTTGCCCTGTACGGCGGGGGACGGGTTCACCAGGGGGAGCTGAAGGCGGGGTTCGGCGCGGCCCCGGACTACTACGCGCTCGACGCGCCGCCGCACGCGGCCGCACCCGCCATCGACCCGGACCGCGTGCTGGATCTGACCGGGCATCTCGGCGCGGACGGGATACTGCGCTGGCAGGCGCCCCCTGGCCGATGGCGGGTGCTGCGCTTCGGGGCGTCGCTGACCGGGCAGACCAACGGGCCGGCCGCGCCGGATGCCACCGGCCTGGAGGTAGACAAGCTCGACGCGGAACCGGTCCGGCGGTACTTCGATGCCTACCTCGGCCTGATCGGCCCGGGTCCGCTGGACGCGCTGCTGAGCGACAGCATCGAGTCGGGCCCGCAGAACTGGACGGGCCGGATCCAGGAACGGTTCACGGAGCTGCGCGGCTACGATCCGCTGCCCTGGCTGCCGGCCCTGGCGGGATACGTGGTGGCGGGCGCCGGGCCGGCCGACCGGTTCCTGTTCGACTACCGGCGCACCGTCAGCGATCTCCTGGTCAGTGAGTACTACGCCACCATCGCCCAGATCGCCCGTTCCCGCGGGCTGACCTACTACGCGGAGGCGCTCGAGGATCACCGTCCGCAGCTCGGAGACGACCTGGCCATGCGGGCCCAGGCCGACGTGCCGATGGGGGCGATGTGGCTGTTCGACCCGGGTTCGGGCCAGCCTGGCCCGACCTACGTGGCCGATCTGCGGGGCGCGTCCTCGGTGGCGCACGTCTACGGGAAGCCATGGACCGGTGCGGAATCAATGACCGCCTTCCACCGGCCGTGGAGCTACACGCCGCGGCGGCTCAAGCACATCGCGGACCTTGAGCTCGCACTCGGCGTGACCCGGTTCTGCATCCACACCTCGCCACACCAGCCGGCCCAGGTGCCGCCACCGGGGATCGGGCTGGCGCCGTTCCTCGGCCAGGTCTTCGTGCGGACCGAGCCGTGGGCCGGCTTCGCTGCCCCGTGGGTGGATTACCTGGCGCGCTGCTCCTTCGTGCTCAGCCGGGGCCTGCCCGCGGTCGATGTGGCCGTCTTCACGGGTGAGGAAGCCCCGCTGACGGCCATGTACGGGGACCGGATCGACCGCTGCGTGCCTGCCGGCTTCGGTTTCGATTACGTGGACCTGGACGGCCTCGAGAACTGCCTGCGGGCCGAGGACCAGATGATCGTCGCGCGCGGTGCCCGGTACCGCGTCCTGTACCTGGGCGGCTCGAGCCGCCGCATGACCCTGCGGGCTCTGGAGCGGATCGGGGCCCTGCTGGATGAAGGCGCGACGGTCATCGGCGGGCGGCCGGACGCCTCGCCGTCACTCGCCGACGATCGGTTGGAGCACGCCCGCGCCGTCCGGGCGCTCTGGGAGGAGGGCAGCTACGACGGCAGGCTGGTCGATACGGACGATCTGGCCTCCGCCCTCGCCGGGCTGGGGCTGGTCCCGAGCCGGATCGTGGCCGGCGCCGAGCTGGTCCGGATTGGCCGCCGTATCGGGGGTTCCGAGCTGACCTTCCTGGCCAACCCGGAGCCGGAGCCGGTGACGGCCACGGTGCGCGCGGCGCAGCCGCTGGTGAGCTGGGATCCCGTGACGGCACGCCGGGAGGCCCTGCGGCTGGTGCGCCATACCGGGGCCGGCGGCTACGAGTACCGTCTCGACCTCGCCCCGCTTGAGTCGGTCGTGCTGGCCGACGGCGATGGCGGCCGGCTGCCCGAACGGTCGGCCGCCCCGGAGGCGGAGCTGCAGGTCACCGGGCCGTGGCAGCTCATGTTGCCCGGACGCGCCGTGATCTGGCTGGATGGCGGCGCGGTTCCGTGGACCGAACTCGGCGAGGAAGGATTCGCCGGGGTCGGCACCTATACGGGTCACGTCGACGTGGATGCTGACTTCCTGCCCGATCGCAGGATCATGGCGGTGCTGACAGACGTGGGTGACATCGCCCGGGTGCTGGTGAACGGGGTGGACTGCGGAATCGCCTGGACGGCTCCGTTCGAGGCAGACGTCACCGGCGCACTTCACCCGGGCCGCAACACGGTCGTGGTCGAAGTCGCGAATGCCTGGATGAACCGGCTTATCGCGGAGGCGCGTCACCCGACGGGGGAGATCTTCGCGCCGGTCGCCGGCGTGTACGAGCCGGACGCGGAGATCCGCCCCGCGGGCCTGAGCGGTCCTGTCGTGCTCCAGGTTTACGCGCCATGAGCCGGGTCGAGGAGCTGCTGGCCTCCATGACCTGGGACGAGAAACTCGCGCAGATGCAGATCGTGTTCCGGCCTGACCCGGCCGAGCTCGAGCGGTGGGTCCGTGCGGGCACCGGGGCGGTCTTCTGGCCGCGCGGCGCCGCCGCGGTCAACGCGCTGCAGCGCGTCGCCGTCGAGCACACCCGGCTGGGCATACCGCTGCTGGTTGGCCTGGACGTGATCCACGGTCAGCGCACGATGGCCCCGATCCCGCTGGCCATGGCGGCCAGCTTCGACCCCGGCATGGTCGAGCGCACCGCGCGGCTCGCCGCGGCGGAGGCGGCATCAGGCGGGGTGAACTGGGCCTTCTCCCCGATGGTCGACGTCAGCCGTGATCCGCGCTGGGGCCGGGTGGCCGAGGGATTCGGTGAGGATCCGTTCCTGACGGCCATGATGGGCGCGGCCATGATCCGCGGCTACCAGGGCGATGACCTCAGCGAGCCGGACCGCATCGCCGCGACGGCCAAGCACTTTGTCGGTTACGGCCACGCTGAGGGCGGCCGGGACTACAACACCGCTGACATGTCCGAGCATCGTCTCCGCAACGTCTACCTCGAGCCGTTCCGGGTCGCCGCCGGGGCCGGTGTGGCGTCGGTGATGGCCGCGTTCAACACCATCGGCGGCACGCCGATGCATGCGCACCGGCGCCTGCTGACCGGCGTGCTCAAGGACGAGTGGGGGATGGGTGGCGTTATCGTGGGCGACGCCGGCGGGGTCGGCAACCTCGTCCCGCATGGGGTCGCTGCGGATCTGCCCGGCGCCGTGCGGCAGTCGGTCCGGGCCGGCCTGGATATGGAGATGGGCGGCAGCCTGACCGACCACGACGGTCGTGCCCTCCTCACTCCTGAGGAACTGCCCGCCGGCCGGGTTGATGACGCCGTCCGCCGCATCCTCACCCTCAAGGCCAGGCTTGGTCTTTTCGATCAGCCCTACGTGCGCGAGGATGCGGAGCTGACCGAGCCGGCCGGCGAGGCGCGGGCGCTGGTGCGCGCGGCCGCGGCCCGGTCGACCGTGCTGCTGAAGAACGACGGCACGCTGCCGGTCACCCCGGCGGCCCGGGTCCTGCTGACGGGGCCGTATGCGACGTCCACCGACCATCTCGGAGCCTGGGCACAGAGCTTCGCGGCGCCGGCCACCTCGATCGCTGCGGAGCTGACGCACCGGTATCCGCACGTGAACTTCACCGTCGAGCCGGGTGCCGGGTTCTACGACGACGATCCGGCGGATCTGGCGGCCGTAACGGACGCCGCGGCCCGCCACGACCTCGTGCTGGTCTTCGCCGGTGAGCCGTCGGGTCTGTCCGGTGAGGCGGCCTCGCGCAGTGACCTGCGGCTGCCCGGCCGGCAGGAGGAGCTGATCCGCGCGGTCGCCGCCACCGGTGCCCCGTTCGCCGTCGTGCTTATCAGCGGGCGCCCGCTGGTTACGGCCGGATGGATTGACGTCGCTCCGGCGGTGCTTCAGGCGTGGCACCTCGGTACCGAAGCGGCAGCCGCCATTGTGGACGTGCTGACGGGCGCCGCTGAACCAGCCGGGAGGCTGTCGATGTCGTTTCCGCGCAGCGCAGGCCAGGTCCCTATCTACTACGCGCACGAGAACACTGGGCGTCCCGCGACTGTGGGCGGGACCATGCGGCCGGAAGAGGTCGACATCGGCCTGGCTGGGCCGGATAACGTCACCGGGAAGTACACGTCGAAGTACCTCGACCTGGATCTTGGGCCGCAGTTTGAGTTTGGTCACGGCGGCGGCTACACGACCTTCCGCCACGCCAATGCGCGGCTGTCCGCCGCCTGCCTCCCGCTCGCGGCCCTGCTGGCGGGAGAGCGGGTGACGGTGAGCATCGACGTCACCAATACTGGCGGCCGTGACGGCGACGAGGTGGTCCAGCTCTACCTGAGGGACCTGGTGTCCTCAGTAGCTCAGCCGGTCCGGCGGCTCGTCGCGTTCATCCGCCGCCATGTCCGGGTAGGTGAGACGGTCACGGTCAGCTTCGGGCTTGGCGCCGAGCAGCTCGGATTCACCGATACCGAGGAGCATCCGGTCCGCTTCACCGTCGAGCCCGGCACGTTCGGCCTCTTTGTCGGCGGCAGCCTGCAGACCGCTAGCGAGCTGACGTTCGAGGTCACCTGACCATTGGTCACAGGCCGCCCCGGGCGACCGTCCCGGCTATCAGGTCCAGGCACCGGCGGACCGGCTCAACCTCGGCCGGAAGGTTGAGAAAGCCGTGCAGCATCCCGCGGATCATCACCTGCCGGACGTCCACGCCGGCCAGGGCCGCGACGGCGGCAAAGGCCTCGCCGGAGGCGCGCAGGTGGTCGTACTCGGCGTTCAGTACCAGCGTCGGGCACAGCCCGTCGAGGATGGCGCCGGCGGCGAACGCGTAACCGTCGGCGCAGCTGAGCCGGCCACCGAGGTAGTTCTCGGCGAGGTAGTTGTCCTCAGCGACCGCAGTGAACAGTGGCGGCAGCTCGGCCAGCGCGGCGGCGAGTGACGGCGCCGGCGTCGGGACCCGCGCGTGCAGCACCGGGTAGACCAGCGCGAGCGCGGCCGGAGCCCAGTCGTCCCGGTCCCGGAGCTTGAGCGCCGCGCCGGCGGTCAGGTTCCCGCCGGCACTGGCGCCGCCGATGGTGATCCGGGCGGGATCGACGCCGAGGTCCCCGGCCCGGTCGCGCACCCAGGCGACCGCGGCGACGGTGTCATCGTGCGGTACCGGGTAGCACACCCCGCCAGTGGCGAGACGGTAGTCGACGCTGACGACAACGGCCCCGGCGCTCGCGCAGACTTCCCGCGCGGTCCAGTCCCCCTCGGGCATGTCCAGGTCGCCGCCGATGAACCCACCCCCATGCAGCCAGACCAGCGCCGGGGCGGCGGCCGGGGAGTTGCCGGCGGGGGAGTAGATCCGGATCGGCACCGGCCCGTGCGGGCCGGGTACGGACCGGGAGCTGGTGCGCACCGCCGGCGGTCCCGCCGTGTCCCAGGTCTCGAACTGCCGGATCTGCTGGATCAGCGCCGGATCGCGATAGGCCTCGCGCAGGCTGGTCAGGCCGTCGAGGTAGTGAAACCGGGCGGCGACGCCGGCGTGGACCGGCATGAGGGTCAGGCCGTCAGGGTGAGGCGCTTGCGGTCCGATCCGCCGCCGGGAACGGGCATGTACGAGATCCGCAGCCGGACGGAGACCACCACGTCGTGCTCGCCGGGCGTCAGCAGCTCGCCGGTCTCGAAGGCCAGCTCGGCCCGCTCGCCCATCTCCCACCGGTCGTCGAAGACGCCGGGCAGCTCGGCGACGGCATAGGTGTGGCCGTGCACGGTGAACGTGGTGCGTTCCGGCGGCACCGGCTCGCCGTCGAGCACCAGGCTGACCGCCTCGACCATGGACAGGCCCAGCCCGCGGTAGTACGGCATCCGGACCTCGATACGGCCGCCGGTGCGCCCGTCGTCCAGGCGCCGGAAGCCTTCTTCGCACACGATGTACTTGTCGAACATGTCGTTCCTCCCGCAGATTTAGGTGGGCGCAGACTCAGGCGGGCTGGTCCAGCAGCCGCTCGAACATGACGTGCTGGCGGCGCACCTGCTCGACGCTGTCGACCGGGTAGGCGTCCTGGATGTGCCGGTTGCCCTCGTACTCGCTGGACAGGTAGCCGTCGTAGCCGCCTTCTGCCAGGACAGGGATGATCTCGTCGTACGGGATGCTGTACTCGGTGCCGTCCTCGGTCATCTCGTAGAACTTGGCCTGGATGTGCCCGATGCGGGACATGTGATCGAGCATGTTCCGCGGGTCGTTCCAGGTGAAGTGGGTGGCCTGCCGGGCCAGGCCGGTCTCGACCGGGCCGCCGCCCATGTAATTGACCGTGTCCGCCAGGCCGTGCACGTCGCCGTGGTCGTCGTAGGTGGAAACGATGAGCTCGACGAGATCGGGCCGGGCGCCGTCGCGCAGGGCGCGCTCGGTCACGACCCGCGGGAAGCGCTTGACGTAGGTGCCCATGTCGGGCATGAAGCCCAGTGCCGGGGACCCGGTCCGGTCCATGACCTCCAGATGCCGCAGGATCCACGGATGTGTGTAGTGGAACGGCGCGTGCACCTCGAGCAGGAGACGCACTCCCTGCTCTTCCGCGTACGGCGCCGCCTGCTCCATGACCTCGGGCGGGGTGTTGATGATGGCCCGGATGATGCTGGCGCCGAGCCGGACGGCGATGTCGATGTCCTGGCGGACCGAGGCGACCTGCTCCTCCAGGGTCAGCCAGCGTCCCGGGTACCGCTTGGTGTCCAGGAACAAGTCGGTGGCGACGGGGGTGGTGCCGTAGGTCTTCATCCACCCGTGCCAGGTCCCGGTGAACTCCTCGGTAAGACGGGGGTAACCGGGGATCGACTGCTCCGGGATGATCTCGATGCCGTTCGCGCCGATCTGGGCGGCGGCGGCGATGCAGTCTTCGAGGGACATGGTGCGCAGGAAGTACTCCTCCTGGAACGAGTACAGGCTGACGCCGCGCTTGATGGTCATGCGGTCTCCTTACGGGGGTCGACCCAGCCGGGCAGGTCCCAGGGGCGGGCCAGGGCCTCGCGGAGCCGGGCGATGAGCTCCACGCGGTCAGGCAACGGCGATATCCGGCCGTCGGCGGTGCGGTACAGGCGGCACGTCACCGCGGGTCCGGTATCGGCCGGGAACAGGTCGCGCCGGCCGACCTGGAAGGTCGGGGAACCCGGGAAGTTCAGCCGCGAGGCCTCGTCGGCGGTGGTGACCTCGCGGCGGACCACGGCCACGTCACCCCGGTGCAGCTCGGCCAGCGCCGAGTCGAGCAGTTCGCCGGCCTGCACGCGGGATGGGCAGCCTTCCCACCACAGCAGCTCTACCCGCCACTTGGTGGAACAGCCGGCCGGGGACGTGGCCGGCCGCCGCACCGGGCGGCCGGCCAGGATGTCGTCCAGGGCGTCGCGGATCCATCGCGCGTTCTGCGCGGGGTCGGCGTGATCGGCGTCGGGTGCGCCGTGGTAGCGGACGACGCCCGCGCGGTCGATCACGAAAACCTCGGGCGTGGCGGTCGCGCCGTAGGCGGCCACGGCCTCCTGGTCCGCGTCGCGCAGGTACGGGCCGGCGATCTGCCCGGCCCGGCGCCGCATCGATGCCAGGCTGTCCTCGGGATGGCCGGTCTCGTCGTTGGCCACCACCTGGAGCATGACCACGTCCCGGCCCTCGTAGTCCCGGGCGACCTGCTGGATGCGGTCGTGCCAGGCCAGCGCGTACGGGCATCCACCGGCGGTGAACACCACCACCGTGGCCTGCGCCGCGGTGGGGTCGAGCGTCACCTCCCCGCCGCGGGCGTCGGGCAAGGTGAAGACCGGGGCGGCCTCACCCACGGCCAGGCGCCGTATCATCCGAGCACCTCCAGGACCCGCCGCGCTGACCGCGCGGCGATGGCCACGCTGGTCAGCGTGGGATTGCAGGCTGTCGCGGTCGGGATCGTGCCGTTGCCGCCGAGGAACAGGTTGTCCAGGCCCCATACCTGGGCGTGGCTGTCGCACACCGACTCCGCCCCGCCGTCGTCGCCGAGGCGGTAGGTGCCCTGATAGTGAAGGGACGACCCGGCCGGCATGATCTTCGGCTCGCCGCCGGGGACGAAGCGGCCCAGCGCCTTGGCCGCCATGGTCAGGTGCTCGATGGCCTGGCCGAGCTCGGCGTGCTCACGGTCGGTCAGCGCGTACTGGATGGACACGGTGGGCATGCCCCACGGGTCGTTGTGCGTGCGGGAAAAGGTCAGCCGGTCCTCGGCGCGCGGGAACTTCCGGCCGCCCCAGCCCATCGACAGATATCCGGCCGGGCTGGGTTCGGGCACCCGGCCGCCGGTCACGTGCGGCGGGCAGGTGTCCAGGTGGAGCGCCTGAGCGTGATACGGGTGCCCGGGGTCGGCGAACGGCACGCAGATGACCGAGCTGACCGGGTCGGCGGCTGGCGTGACCGCCGCCGAGTAACCGGGTACCAGGTCGTCCCGGACCGCGACGACCGCCATGGTCAGGGGGTGCTCGGTCAGGTACCGGCCGAGCGGGCCCGGGCGGATGCCCGAGGCCCACAGGAGCTGCGGGGTGTGGATGGCATCGGCGGCCACGATGGTGACCCGCGGGCGGACGAGAGTGATCTCGCCGCTGACCACATCGGCGAGCTCGGCGCCAGTGACCCGTGTGCCGTCGAGAAGCAGACGGCGGCAGCGGGTGCGGGCGCGAAGGGTGAAGGGGGCCTCACCCAGGATCATGTCGACTCCGGTCCAGCGCATGGTGCCGTCGGCCCGCACCTGCCCGGCGACCGGCAGCACCCCGACGTCGCGCCCGGCGGGAAGCAGCGGGCCGAAAAGCTCAGCCAGCCTGCCCGCCACGGCCGTGGTCATGGCCGAGCCGGAGAAGGCCTCGGTGGTCCGGCACAGCAGCCGGGCGGCCACCGAGATCGCCTCGTCCCACTCGCTGTCCGGGATGAAACCGATCCGCTCGGTGTCGTGTGGCTCGGGGACCGCGCACGTCCACAGCACGCCCTGGCCGCCGACGCAGCTGGCCAGCGCGGCGGCGGGCATCTGCTCGTTCCCCGGGTCGACGAGATAGGTGCCCCGGCGGGCGGTGATGGTGCCCGGGATGTCCAGCGGCACGGCGTCGGTCCCGGCCTGGGCCTGCCCCTGGGCGGCCAGCCGGGCCCGCTCCTGCCGCACCGGATCGGCGGTGTTGCGGACGTTAGCCCCGGGCGGCTCGGTGACGACCGGGCCGGCGTCCACGACGAGCACGTCCAGGTCCGGCCGGGCTTGTGTCAGCAGCCGGACGTACGCCGCCCCGGCCGGCCCGCTGCCCACCACGAGCACGTCGGGCGCCTCAGGCATGGGCGGTCAGCCCGTTCAGCAGCTTGCGGAACAGCTGGTGCTGGGCGGCGACCATGTCCCAGCCGCTGACCGCGTCGGTGTAGGCGTGGCCTTCCCACTCGCTGGACAGGTAGCCGGTGTAACCGGCGTCGACGAGGGCGCCGAGAATGGCCGCGTTGTCGATCGACGGCTCGTCGCCGCTGGCGTCAAAACCGTAGAACTTGGCGTGGACGTGGATGACGCGGTCCATGATCTCGCTCCAGCGGCGCGGGTCCTGGCGGCCGTGCATGGTGAGCATCATCTGCAGCTTGCCCATGTCGGCCGGGGTAGCCCCGAGGGCGGGTGCCTCGGCGGCGAACCGCTCGAACTTCTGCGGCATGGTGGTGTCGCTGTTCCACACCTGCACGGCGAGCTCGGTGAGCTCGCGGCTCATGCCGGACTCGCGGTGCGCGGTGATCAGGCTCAGTGGCACCGCGTGCATGGACGAGCTGAAGTCCGGGATGAAGCCGAGCAGCGGGCTGCCGATCTGCTCATACAGCTCCCGCAGTCGCAGGACGTCGGGCGAGTCGATGGCCATCGGGCTGTGGATCTCGTAACCGAACGTCAGGCCATCACGCTTCTCCAGGATCCGCACCAGGCCTTCGAGGAACGAGCGGGTCGGGACGACCGAGGATTTGCACACCGGGAAACCCATCGCGTGCGCGGCGGCGATCTGAGGCTCGAGGTAGTCCAGGGCCTCGTCCTCGTCCAGCAGCCGGTCCCGGTGGATGCCCAGGTCCAGGTTCATGCTCATGGCGGAGGGCTCGAGCCCAGTGCGCTCGCATTGCGCCCGGAACGACGACACCATCTCGCCGGAGATGCGTGGCCAGCCGCGCAGGCTCTGGAAGCCGACTAGCTCCAGTCCCGGCCCGAGGCCGAGCTCGGCGACCCGGTCGATCATGCCTTCCAGGGTGTATCCCGGCTTGCGCATCTCCAGGGTGAAGCTGAACAAGGTGGTGCCCAGCTTCGGCAGGGCCGTGGTGGTGGCGGTCGCGGTCATGGCAACAGTCCTTACTGACTACTGGCAGGTCAGGGTGCGGGTCGTGTGGCTGGCCGCGAGCAGCGGCTGCCTGGCCTCCGGCGGCCCGATCAGGAGGTACGGAATGGAAAGGCCGAAGCCGAACTCGACCTGGTGCGGCCGCCCGGGGTCGAAGCCAGGTTTGCGCACCCGCAGCTCGACGGGATCGAGCACGTACCACCACTCGTCATAGCCACCGGCGAGCTGCGGCACCGTGAACTCCCGGCCGTTCACGGCGATCGTCATGTCCTGCTCGGGCACCTTCTCGCCGTCGACCGTGAGGTCGAGCACGGCCAGCGAGGTCAGCGGCAGGGAGCGGTACCAGTGAGAGCGGATGTTCAGGGCGAACCCGTCGCCGGTGGCGTGCAGCGCGTCGTCGCGGACGACGTCCTTGTCCAGAGGGCCCATTGGTCATGTCCTCCTCGTGATCGCGCGTGCGGCCCGCACGGCGAGCGCGACGCTGGTCAGCGTGGGGTTGCAGGCGGTCGCGGTCGGGATGACCCCGTTGCCGCCGACGTACAGGCCGGCCACACCCCAGACGGCGCTGTCCGGGTCGCAGACCGACGTGCCATCGTCGGTCTCGCCCATCCGGACGGTGCCCTGGTAGTGCAGCGAGGTGCCCGCCGGCAGCAGGCGGGGCTCGCCGCGCGGGATGAAACCGCCGAGCGCCTTGGCGGCCCGCCGCTGCTGGTCCATGGCCGCCTCGATCTGCTCCCGGTCCCGGCCGGTGAGGCGGTAGTGAACACGGATGGCCGGCAGGCCGAACGCGTCCGGCTGGCCGTCGTCGAATTCCAGGCGGTCCTCGGCGCGGATGTCTTTGGCGCAGAACCAGCCCAGGCCGACGACGACCCCGGACGGGTCCTCCACGCCGAGGTCGGCCGGGGACGCGTCGAGCTGCATGACCTGCCCGTGGAACGGGTGCAGGCCGTCGGCGAACGGCACCCAGGCCACGCCGGCCAGCAGGTCGCGCTGGTCGCCCTGGCCCTGGCTGTAGTTCAGCTCGGCCCTGACCGCACCGGCCCCGCTTGCTGGTGCAGTGTCCGGGATCCGCACGCTGACGGCCGCGACGACTTGCGGCTGGTCGTTGAGGTACCGGCCGAGCGCGGCCGGGCGGATTCCCGACGCCCACAGCAGCTGGGGGGTGCGAAGCGCGTCTGCGGCGACCACGACCACCTGGGCGGACATCTGCGTCCGCGTACCGTCCCGGCCGGCGGTTTCCACGCCGGTGGCATAGCCGCCGGAGTGCAGGATCCGGCGGACGACCGTGTCTGGGTGCAGCTCGAAGTGGTCATGCGTTCCGGTGGCCAGGGGGCCGAGCACGGTGTCGGCGCCGGACCAGCGGGGCGAGGCGCCCGGCCGTGGCGTGCAGGCCAGCGG
>JBAPYC010000247.1:0-1585 GCA_049284535.1 Streptosporangiaceae bacterium | reverse complement strand
GAGCGGGGTGACCGCCAGCGTCCTGGTGCAGGTGCTGCCCAGCGCCGCGGAGACCAGGGAATTCCTGGCCGTGGCCGGGTCCGGGACGCTGGTCGCGGGCGTGGTCGGCTGGGCCGACCTGACCGCGCCGGACGTGGCGGACCAGATCGCCCGGCTGCGCGGGCTTCCCGGCGGGGACCGGCTGGCCGGCCTGCGGCACCTGGTCCAGGACGAGCCGGATCCGGGCTGGCTGGACCGGCCGGACGTGCGCCGCGGGCTGCGCGCCCTGGCTGGCGCCGGGCTGGTCTATGACCTGCTGGTCCGCCCGGCACAGCTGCCCGCGGCGATCCGCGTGGCCCGCGACCTGACCGAGGTCAGCTTCGTGCTGGATCACGGCGGGAAGCCGGACATCGCCCGCGGCCAGTACGAGCCCTGGGCCAGCCTGGTGGGTGAGCTCGCGGCCTGCCCCAACGTCACCGGCAAGCTGTCCGGGCTGGTCACCGAGGCGGGACCGGACTGGTCAGCGGCGCGGATCGGTCCCTACGCCAGCCACCTGATCGACTCCTTCGGGCCTCGCCGTCTCATGGTCGGCTCGGATTGGCCGGTCTGCACCCTGGCTGCCAGCTATGGGGAGGTGCTCAACCTGGCCGTCTCGCTGCTGTCCGCCCGGCTCGGCGCCGCGGACGTGGCGGCGGTCCTGGCCGGGAACGCCCGGGCGATCTATCGACTCCAGCTTCCCTGACCAGTTTCAGAGCACGGGCCGTTAAAGCACCGACGCGAGCCACTGCTGGACGCTGGCGATGTGCACGGTGGACCAGGACCGGGCCACCACCGGATCGTGGGACTCCAGCGCGTCCAGGATGGCCCGGTGCTCGGCCAGCGTCCGCTGGGTGGATCCCTCCTGGGTCAGGCCGCGCCAGACCCGGGCCCGCGACGTCGGCCCGGACAGCGAATCGAGCAGGGAGGTGAGCACGCTGTTCCCCGAGCAGGCCGAGATCCGGCGGTGGAATTCCAGGTCGTTGGCGACCAGGTCCTCGACCTCGGGATCCGGGCCCAGGCTGTCCAGGAGTTCGCGGAGCGCGGTGACCTCGGCCGCCGAGATCCGCTCGGCGGCCATCGCTGTGGCCTCCGGCTCCAGGATTCGCCGCACCTGAAGGAACTCGAGCACGGTCCCGTCCCGGTGGAAATCCACGATAAAGCTGAGCGCCTCGAGCAGCAGTGGGGGTTGCAGGCTAGTCACATAGGTCCCGTCGCCGCGCCGCACGTCCAGGATGTTCATCAGCGAGAGCGCCTTGACCGCCTCGCGCAGCGAGCTGCGGGATAGCCCCAGGTCGGCAGCCAGGTCCGCTTCCCGGGGCAGCCGGTCCCCGGCTCGCAGGGTCCCCGAGACGATCATGGATTTGACCTTCTCGATGGCCTCGTCCGTCAACGCCACAGCTCTCCTCCGAACCCCGCCGTGCCCTCTGCGCCGTTGCCCGGGCCCTGCTCACCGAACATCCCCGAACATCCGATGTCTACCACCGAGTATTCCACAGTGCGAGGGATGCGGTGCGCGAAGGGCCTGGCTAGGACACACGTGGCGGGCATCGCGGGAGGGAGAACTCCC
>JBAPYC010000246.1:0-2072 GCA_049284535.1 Streptosporangiaceae bacterium | reverse complement strand
CCTCAAGGGCCTGCCGGAGCAGATCCTGGTCGTGCCCCTGCCCGGCCACACCCGCGGCCACTGCGGCGTCGCCGTGCAGGGCGACGCCGGCTGGCTGCTGGACGCCGGCGACGCCTACTTCGACGCGCGGCAGGTGCACCAGCCCGTTCCGCAGGTCGGCCTGCACGTCGGCCTGTTCGAGCGCGTCGTCACCACCGACAACCGGCTCCGGCTGTACAACCAGGGCCGGCTGCGCCGGTTCACCGCGGCCCATCCGGAGGTCACGGTGTTCGCCGCGCACGACCCCGGCGGCTTCCCGCCCACCAAGCCCCGACATGCCGAACGGGCGGGGGTTTTCTCTTACTCCGCCGCGTCCGGCGTGTCGCCGCAGCGGGGACGGCCGTCTCGGGCAGAATGCACTTCGGCCCCCTCCATGTATGAGACGGAGGGGGCCAAAATGCGCTCGTGCTGCCCTATTCCGGCGTTCACACGTTGTCCACAGAAGGCTGGCAGTTATCCGCACGTCACGGCGGTTATCCACTGCCTTATACACACCTTGTTAACACTCACCCGGAGTAACTCCGAGAATACCGTCACATGGTCGCCCTAGGTAATCGTTTGAGCTTTTCATGGCGACTATCTGTTATTTCGGGGATATCCCAGTGCGCCCGCGCCGGACCCGCGTCGCGCCTGATCAGACTGCTCCCGACACCGTCGTCCCAGCTAGCAGCCGCGTCAGCCGGGCCTGGGATATCCCCGATAATCCGCTGCCTCCCGTTCTGGTGAGAAATCCCCGTTCGTAGCCGCGTGAATGCGTCACCGGATGGCGCCGCGTCCCGAAACCCTCGATAGCGTGCGCAGCAGGGAAATTCGGCCATATCCAGCGGTCCTGACAGCGCAGATCCAAGTGGCACAGTGCAGATCCAAGTAGCGCAGATCCAAGCCCGGCCGGACCCGCGGGCCCCTATCCTTGATCCACGTGGAAGAAGCAGCACAAGAGCGGCCGATCAAGCAGGTCATCGTCATCCGGCGGGACCTGAGGATGCGCCGCGGCAAAGAGATCGCCCAGGGCGCGCACGCCGCGACCGCCTGGCTCCGTGATCGTGTCCTGCTGAGCATGACCGCCTCCGGCCGGGTCCGGCGCGTCGAGCTCACCGCGGCCGAACGCACCTGGCTCGAGCACAGCAACCGGAAGGTGACGGTCAAGGTCACCTCCGAAGAGGAGCTCCTGGCGGTCTACGACCAGGCCCTGGAGGCCGGCCTGCTCGTCCACCTGATCACCGACGGCGGCCTCACCGAGTTCGGCGGCGTCCCCACCCGCACCTGCCTGGCCATCGGTCCCGACTACGACGACCGCATCGACCCCGTCACCGGCCGCCTCGAGCTCTACTGATCATCGGCTGGTGGCGTGTCGCAGACGGTCATCGTCGATGTCGATCTGCGTCAGCGCCACTGCGTACCCCGGTTCGTGATTGATACTGATGCTGGTGGTGCGGAGTAGTGACTGGTCAATTTCGCTGCCAGGTGATGGCGAAGTGGTCGATCTGGCGGATCGGGACGCTGGCGGTGATGCCGGGCGGGGTGAGGGGCGCCAGGCCGGTCAGGCGGGTGAACAGGGTGCTCAGCGCGACTTCACCGTGCAGCCTGGCTAGCGGGGCACCGAGGCAGAAGTGGGCTCCGGCGGCGAAGCTGAGGTGCGGGTTGGGGTCACGGCTGATGTCGAACCGGTCGGGGTCAGGGAAGGTGGAGGGGTCGCGGTTAGCGGCGGCCAGGAACAGCAGGCGCGGATGCCCGGCCGGGCACGCAACGCCGCCGATGTCGGCGTCGGTGCGGGGTGTTGCTCCGGTGAATGTGGTCGGGGTGATCAGCCGCAGCATTTCCTCGACGGCGGCGGGCCAGCGCCCAGGGTCTTCCTGCAAGGCGGCCAGCGCCTCGGGGTGGGTGCAGAGCAGGTGGGTGCCCAGGGTGAGCAGGGCGGTGGTGGTCTGGTGCCCGGCATTGATGAAGAAGATGCAGTTCGCGAGCAGGTCCTGGCGGTCCTCGCCTTCTGCGTGCCGGGCGGCCAGGGCGGTCATCAGGTCATCGGCTGGTTC
>JBAPYC010000245.1:0-3446 GCA_049284535.1 Streptosporangiaceae bacterium | reverse complement strand
GTGCAGCACGTCCGCGCCGGCCGCAAGCGCGACGTCGGCCCGGTCGTTCACCGCCAGCAGGCGGCCGTGCCGCCGGCACGCGGCCGTGAACACCTTGAGCAGGGCGAGTTCCTCGCCCGCCTCCAGGCCCTTCTCCCGCAGCTGGACGATGTCTACCCCGGCCGCCAGCACGGCGTCCAGGAAATCCGGCAGGTCACCCTCGGCGTGCCTGGCGCCGGTGCACAGGTAGAGCCGGGCCGCGGCCAGCCGGGCACGCGCATCGCTGGTCATCCGGCCATCCAATCACCGGCTTTCGCCGCCGTGGGCGCCAGGCCGGGATTGATATAGGGTGAAGTGTCGGAAACAAATTCCGAACACGGGAGCCCACGGGGCTGAGAGGGAGGCCGAGCGCCTCCGACCGTCGTACCTGATCCGGGTAATGCCGGCGAAGGGAGCTGCTCGTGGCCGCGACCACACGCGGGGTTTCCCCAGACGTGGCTAGCCCAGACGTGGCTAGCCCAGACGTAGCAGCCGCTGACGTGGTGACCACAGAAGCAGCAACCGCTGACGTCGTGATCGCCGGCGGCGGCGTCATCGGGACCGCCATCGCCTGGCGGGCCGCCCGGGCCGGGCTGGACGTCGCCTTGGTGGATCCGGGACGCGGCGACGCCGCATCCGCGGTGGCGGCCGGCATGCTGGCCCCGGTGTCCGAGGCCCTGTTCGGCGAGGGTGCGCTGCTCCGCGTCAACCTGCTGGCCGTGCAGCGGTTCGGCGCGTTCGCGGCTGAGCTGGAGGAGGCCGCCGGTCAGCAGGTCGGGCTGCGCCGCGAGGGCACGCTGGCCATCGCCTACGACCCGGGCGACTATGCCGCACTGATGCGCCTGACCGCGTTCCGCCGGTCCGCCGGGCTGGAAGCCGAGGAGCTGGACAGCCGGGCCTGCCGCCGGCTGGAGGGGTTCCTCACCCCGGACGTGCACGGCGGCGTGCTGTTCGCCGGGGACTGGTCGGTGGATAACCGCCGCTACGCCGCCGCGCTGCGCACGGCGGCCACGGCCGCCGGGGTGCGGTTCCTGCCCGGCCAGGTCACGCAGGTGCTGGCCGAAGGCTCCGGCGGCGGTCAGGTCCGCGGTGTCCGGCTCGCGGACGGCGCACACATCCGCGCCGGGCAGGTGGTGGTCGCGGCGGGCTGGCGGTCCGGCGGGATAACCGGGCTGCCCGCGATGCTGCGCACCGCGGTGCGGCCGGTCAAGGGCCAGCTGCTGCGCCTGCGTCACCCGGCGGGTATGCCGCCGGTGATCAGCCACACCATCCGGGCCACCGTGCGCGGGGCGGAGGTGTACCTGGTGCCGCGGGCCGACGGCGAGGTGGTGGTGGGCGCCACCCAGGAGGAGCGCGGGCCCGACCGGACCGTGACCGCGGGCGCGGTGCACGATCTGCTGCACGACGCGATGAGCGTGCTGCCGGTGACCAGCGAGCTGATCCTGGCCGAGACCTGCGCCGGGCTGCGGCCGGGCACGCCGGACAACGGGCCGGTCGTCGGCGGCTGCGAGATCAGCGGCCTGCTGCTGGCCACGGGGCACTACCGCAACGGCATCTTGATGTCACCGGTGACCGCGGACGCCATCGTGGCCTGCCTGGCCGGGCAGCCGCCCGCGGCCCCATGGGAGCCGTTCACGCCGGCCCGGTTCGCGGCCCAGCTGGAGGGGTCGCGATGACGATCCAGGTAAAGCTCAACGGGCAGGCGCGCGAGCTTCCTGACGGCAGCACCGTGGTGCAGGCGGTAGCCGAGCTGACCAAAGCTGCCACTGGGGTGGCCGCCGCACTGAACGGAGATGTCGTGCCGCGCGGCTCATGGGCGGCCACCCCGCTCACCGACGGCGATCAGGTCGAGGTGGTTACGGCCGTGCAGGGAGGTTGATGATGACCGACGCCGAGGTGCGCGAGGCCCGGGCGCATGAGACAGGTGCGCATGAGGCCCGTGTGCATGATGCGGGGGCGGAGCCATGGGTACTGGCCGGGCGCGAACTGAGGTCGCGGCTCATCCTGGGCACGGGGGGAGTGCAGAGCCTGGAGGTGCTGCGGCAGGTACTGGACAGCTCCGGCGCCGCGCTGGCCACCGTGGCCATGCGCCGGGTGGCGCCGGGGGAGGGGTCGCTGCTCGGCACGCTGCGCCAGGCCGGCGTGCAGGTCCTGCCGAACACCGCGGGCTGTCACACCGCGAGCGAGGCGCTGCTGACGGCCAGGCTCGGCCGCGAGGCGCTGGGCACCGACTGGGTCAAGCTCGAGGTGGTTGCCGACGACCACACCCTCCTGCCGGACCCGGTCGAACTCCTCGACGCGGCCCGGATGCTGGTCGCCGACGGGTTCGTGGTCCTGCCCTACACCAGCGATGACCCGATCCTGGCGCGCCAGCTTGAGCGGGCCGGCTGTGCCGCGGTCATGCCGCTCGGCGCCCCGATCGGATCAGGCCTGGGCGTGCGCAACCCGCACAACATCGCGATGATCGTGGACCAGGCCGGCGTGCCGGTCATCCTGGACGCCGGGATCGGCACGGCCAGCGACGCGACCCTGGCCATGGAGCTCGGCTGTGACGCGGTGCTCGTCGCCTCGGCCATCACCCGGGCGGCCGAACCCGGCCGGATGGCCGCCGCCATGCGGCTGGCGGTGGCGGCCGGCTATGCGGCCCGGACCGCCGGGCGCATCCCGCGCCGGTGGCATGCCCGTGCCTCCAGCCCGGTGGACGGCCGCCCGGAGCTGCCGTCATGAGGACGGCCGGCACCGCGCCGGATCCGGCGCCTCCCGCCGGGACCCGGCCGCGGGTGCCCCGGGTGCTCACCATTGCTTCCTCCGATTCCGGCGGCGGGGCCGGCATCCAGGCGGACCTGAAGGCCTTCGCGCGCTGCGGGACCCACGGCATGTCGGCGATCGTGGCGCTGACCGCGCAGAACACCCTCGGGGTCCGTGCTATCCATGAGGTCCCGCCGGCGTTCGCGCGGGATCAGATCGACGCGGTGCTCGATGACATCGGAGCCGACGCGGCCAAGACCGGCATGCTGTTCTCGGCTCCCCTCATCACGGCCGTCGCCGACGCGCTGACCGGACGGGACCTCCCGCTCGTGGTCGACCCGGTCATGGTGGCGAGTTCCGGCGCCAGGCTGCTGCTTCCCGACGCGGTCGCGGTGCTGGTCGGCCGGCTGTTCCCGCTGGCCACCGTCATCACGCCCAACCTGCCCGAGGCTCAGGCGCTCACCGGGCTGGGGACCGAGGACCGCGCCGTCCTGGCGGAGCGGCTGGTCGCCATGGGAGCACGGGCCGCGCTTGTGACCGGAGGTCACGGGACCGAGCCGGTGGATCACCTGTTCGACGGGTCGCGGCACCTGCGGATACCGGTTCCCCGGCACGGTGTCGCCGCTACCCACGGCGCCGGCTGCACCCACTCCGCGGCGCTCGCGGCCGGCCTGGCGTGC
>JBAPYC010000244.1:0-1826 GCA_049284535.1 Streptosporangiaceae bacterium | reverse complement strand
TCGCGGCACGGCCCGACCTGGTTCTGGTTGAGATGGGCCTGCCGCTGTGGCAGCCGCCGGAGGGCACCTCCTATGTCGCCACCTACGGCGCGTCCCGGGCCAGCGCCCAGGCCGCCGCCGAAGTGCTCGGGCTGGCTGAGACGCCGGGCTAGCCCGGGCCGCCGCTGCCAGTCACCTGGTTTAGCTGCTCACTTTCACGTCAGCCCCCGTCCCCGGGGCGGGCCGCTGCCGGGGGTTGCCAGCCGTAGATGGCGGCGAGGCCGCGCAGCGCGGCCCCCGGTGCGATCCTGCCTGCCAGCCACGCCACCGTGTTGCGGAAGGCCACGGCAGGAGGCGAGGCCCAGGTTGTCATGGTGGCGGCACGGCGGGACCAGCGGATGACGTCGGTGGTGCGCGGCAGCCTGGCGGCGGTGTAACGGGCCAGCATCCCGGTTACCGCGTCCGGTCCTCGCCACAGCTACTACAGCCGATAGTACATAGCCCGCGGGGCTGGGATCGCGCCCTTCGCAACCTGCCACATAACCGTTACGCCAGGTACTGTCTGGCCAGCGAATGCCAGAAAACCGGTAGGCAACGTGCATAATGACGAACATGCGATTGTCAGCCCGGGCCGACTACGCCCTCCGCGCCGCGATCGAGCTCGCCGCGGCCAGCAGCGGCCATGTCACGGCCGATCAGCTCGCCCGCGCGCAGCAGATACCGGGCAAGTTCCTGGAGACGATCCTGACCCAGCTCCGGCGTGCCGGGCTCATCCGCAGCCAGCGCGGCCCGGACGGCGGCTTCTGGCTGGCGCGGCCGGCCGAGGAGATCTCGCTGGCCGACATCATCCGGGCCATCGACGGCCAGCTGCTTGGCGTACGCGGTGAGCGCCCGGAAAACGTTACCTACCCGGGAGTGGCCGAACCCCTGCAGCAGGTGTGGATCGCCCTGCGTGCCAACGAGCGCGCCGTGCTGGAGCAGGTGACGCTGGCCGATATCGTGTCCGGGACCTTGCCGGACATGGTCCAGAATCTCACGGATAACCCCAGCGCCTGGGTCTGAGGGCTCCCCGGGCAGGACTGCCCCGGTGGAGCTAACCTCGGGTGGGGTTTAAGCAGGGGGAACTAACACCGACACCATGTCGGTGAAGCCGGGCTCGCCGTCCGCGAACTCCAGCTCGGTGTCCTGGTCCGGCGCGATGGCGCTGATCGGGACGAAGCCACGCTCCCCATTCAGACCGACCTTGGCACCTTCGGGCACCCGCAGGCCGGGCTCGCGCGGAACGCCCAGGACCGGCTCGCTCTGCAGCTCGGCCAGGGCAAAGTTGTCGGAGACCTCGCGGAAGACCTGCGAGAGCGGAGTGTTCAGGGCGCCACAGATCGCGGCGAGCAACTCGGACGAGGCTTCCTTCTGGCCCCGCTCGACCTCGGACAGGTAACCGAGGGAAACGCGCGCGGAGGCAGAAACCTCGCGCAGTGTGCGACCCTGCCGCAGGCGCAGCCGGCGCAACACGTCCCCTAGCAGCTGACGGAGCAGAACCATCGCTGCACTCCCCTCCTCGAGGCCAGACCCACTTTCAAGGTCAAAACCGCCGACACCTCCACCGTACCTGGCATTAGCGCGAGTACGCGAGATCATTCCCCGCTGGTTCGCTGCCAACGTAACGCTGTAATCACTAACCTTCTTCCCGAAGCCTGCCCAGCAATAGGCCCAGGGCATGCTCCACTGTCAGTCTACGTATCTCGAGCCTGTCTCCGCTCAGGGCGATGGTCCGGACCACCGTGTCGTCGGCGGCGCTGACCGCGACATGAGCCGTCCCGACCGGCTGGCCGTCGGAGGGCTCGGGA
>JBAPYC010000243.1:0-5565 GCA_049284535.1 Streptosporangiaceae bacterium | reverse complement strand
GTGCTGGTGAACAACGCCGGCGTCATCCGGGACAACCTGCTGTTCAAGATGACCGACGGCGATTGGGACACGGTCCTGGGCGTGCACCTCAAGGGCGCGTTCCTGATGACCCGGGCGGTACAGAAGTACATGGTTGAGAGGCGTTGGGGCCGGGTCGTCAACCTGTCGTCCTCCTCCGCACTCGGCAACCGGGGGCAGGCCAACTACTCCGCGGCCAAGGCCGGGATGCAGGGCTTCACCAAGACCCTGGCCATCGAGCTCGGCCCGTTCGGGGTGACCGCGAACGCGGTCGCGCCCGGCTTCATCGCCACCGACATGACCGCGGCCACCGCGGAACGGGTCGGGGTGGCCTTTGACACGTTCGCCAAGGGGGCCGCGGAGCGGATCCCGGTCCGGCGCGTCGGCCAGCCCGACGACGTGGCCCACACCATCTCCTTCCTGGTCAGCGACGGCGCGGGCTTCGTCTCCGGCCAGGTCATCTACGTGGCGGG
Organism: Streptosporangiaceae bacterium; assembly: GCA_049284535.1. Taxonomy (GTDB): domain Bacteria; phylum Actinomycetota; class Actinomycetes; order Streptosporangiales; family Streptosporangiaceae; genus Palsa-504. The sequence continues at coordinate 5,074 of JBAPYC010000243.1, read as the reverse complement.
AGGCCCCCTGTGCTAGAAGGCACCGCGCTGAGTGCGGACTCCGCGACGCCAGAGGCCCTGCGGGAACGGGCGCGCGCGTTCCTGGCCGAGCACGACCCGGCGCAGATGGGGAAGCAGGATTTCCTCAACGCGCGGTTCGACGCGGGCCTGGCCTGGGTGCACTACCCGGAAGGGCTCGGCGGCCTGGGTCTGTCGCGGACGCTGCAAGGTGTCGTGGACGCCGAGTTCGAGGCGGCCGGCGCACCGCTGAACGACCCCGACAAGAACGGCATCGGCCTGGGCATGGCTGCCCCCACCATCCTGGCCTACGGCAGCGATGAGCAGCAGAAACGCTGGCTGCGCAAGCTCTGGACGGCTGAGGAGATCTGGTGCCAGCTGTTCAGCGAGCCCGGCGCCGGCAGCGACCTGGCCGCGCTGGCCACCCGCGCCGTGCGGGACGGTGACGGCTGGGTCGTCAACGGGCAGAAGGTGTGGACCTCGCAGGCGCACCGGGCCAAGCGCGCGCTGCTGGTCACCCGGACCGACCCCGACGTGCCCAAGCACCAGGGCCTTACGTACTTCTCGGTGGACATGACCGCGCCCGGCGTCGACGTGCGGCCGCTGCGCCAGCTCACCGGCGAGGCCGAGTTCAACGAGGTTTTCCTGACCGACGTGTGGATCGGCGACGAGGACCGGATCGGGCAGGTCGGCGAGGGCTGGAAGGTCGCGAACGCCACGCTGATGAGCGAGCGTGTCAGCATCGGCGCCTCCCGGGCCATGCCCCGGGAGAGCGGCATGATCTCCACGGCCGCGCAGACCTGGCGGTCCCGGCCCGAGCTGCGCACGCCCGGCCTGCACGACCGGCTGCTGCGGCTGTGGACCGAGGCCGAGGTGGCCCGGCTGGCCTCCGAGCGGCTGCGCCAGCAGCTCGCCGCGGGCCAGCCCGGACCCGAGGGTTCGGCGTCCAAGCTGGTCTTCGCCCGGCTGAACCAGGAGATTTCGGGTTTCGAGGTCGAGCTCAACGGCACCGACGGCCTGCGGTACGACGACTGGACCATGCGGCGGCCGGAACGCGCCAACTTCTTCGGCCGCGGCCCGGGCTTCCGCTACCTGCGCGCCCGCGGCAACTCGATCGAGGGCGGTACCTCGGAAATCCTGCGCAACATCGTCGCCGAGCGGGTGCTCGGCCTGCCCGCCGAACCCCGCGTGGACAAGGACGTGCCATGGAAGGATCTGCCCCGGTGACGGGCGGCTCGAAGGAGGCCATCGATGACCTCCTGTACTCAGATACCGAACGGGCTCTGTCCGAGTCCCTCGTATCCCTGCTTGGCGACCGTGGCGGACTCGACAAGGCGCTGGCTCGTGCCGAATCCGGCCAGACCTACGACGACGCGCTGTGGAGCGCCGTCGCGGGCGACCTCGGCCTGGCCGGCTTGCTGATTCCCGAGCGCGACGGCGGGGCGGGCGCCTCCTATAAGGAGGCCGCGGCGGCAGCCGAGGCGCTGGGCAGCTTCGTTGCCCCTATCCCGTTCCTGGGCAGCGCGGTCGTCGCCACCGCCGCCCTGCTCAGCGTGGGTTCCAGGGCCGCCACCGGCCTGCTGGGCCGCATGGCCGACGGCAGCGTGACCACTGCGCTTGCGGTCCCGTTCGCCACCGCTCCCGGTGGGGACTTCCCGGCCGGCGTGCGGATCTCCGGGCCGAAGCCCGGTGACGCCAGTGCCGGCGTGACCCGGCTGCGCGGCACGGTCAGCGGGGTCGCCGACGCGCTGCCCGCGAGCGTGCTGCTGGTCCCGGCCGACGGCGTGCCGACCGGCCTGTACCTGGTCGACATGGCGGCCGGCGGCGTGACCAGGACGCCAGTGATCTCGCTGGACATGACCCGGCAGCTGTGCGACCTGTCCTTCGACGATGCGCCCGGCACGCTGATCGCTTCCGGCCCGGCCGCCTCGGCGGCGCTGGAGGCAGGGCTGGGCGCGGGCGCCGGCATCCTCGCGGCCGAGCAGGTCGGCGTCGCCCAGCGCTGCCTGGACATGACGGTCGCCTACGTAAAGGAGCGCAAGCAGTTCGCCCGGCCGGTCGGGTCGTTCCAGGGCCTGAAGCACCGGCTGGCCGACCTGTGGGTGTCGATCACCCAGGCCCGGGCGGCGTCCCGGTACGCGGCGGCCTGCCTGGCCGCCGACGATCCTGACGTCAAGGTGGCGGTGGCGCTGGCAGGAGCCTGCTGCTCTGAGGTCGCGGTGCAGGCCGCGCAGGAATGCGTGCAGATGCACGGCGGTATCGGCTTCACCTGGGAGCACACCGCGCACCTGTACCTGAAGCGGGCCAAGGCGGATTCGATCGGGTTCGGCACCGCGGACGCCCACCGCGCCTCGCTGGCCGCGCTGGTTGATCTGCCGGCCAGCTGACGCCAGCCACGATCTGCACAGCCGGGATTTGCATAGCCACGATCTGCACAGCCAGGATTTGCACAGCCGGGAGCTAAATGGATGAGCAGGAGCTAAGGCGCCGGGCCGGGCGGCTGTCCCTGGAGCAGAAGGTCCAGCTGGTCACCGGCGCGGATTTCTGGGCGCTGTTTCCCGAGCCGGACGCCGGGCTGCGCCGGGTCGTCACCTCCGACGGCCCGGCCGGGGTCCGCGGCGAGAACTGGGACGAGCGCGACACTTCCGCGAACGTGCCCTCACCCACGGCGCTGGCCGCGACCTGGGACTGCGACCGGGTCGAGGCGATCGGCGCCCTGCTCGCGGCCGAGGCCCGGCGCAAGGGCGTGGACGTGCTGCTGGCGCCCACCGTGAACCTGCACCGCAGCCCCTACGGCGGCCGGCACTTCGAGTGCTTCTCCGAGGACCCGCTGCTGACCGCGCGGATTGGGGTGGCCTATGTGCGCGGATTGCAGGAGGCCGGGGTCGCGGCCACGGTCAAGCATTTCATCGGCAACGACTCCGAGACCGACCGGTTCACCGTCGATGTCCGGATCGACGAGCGGACGCTGCGCGAGCTGTACCTGGCGCCGTTCGACGCAATACTCCGTTCTACGGGAGGGGCGCAGACCGGCGCCTGGGCCGTGATGGCCTCCTACAACGGCGTCAACGGCTCGACCATGACGGAAAGCCCGCTGCTGCGCACGATCCTGCACGACGAGTGGGGCTATGACGGCCTGGTGATGTCGGACTGGACCGCGACCCGGTCGGTCGAGGCCGCGGCCCGGGCCGCCCTCGACCTGGCGATGCCCGGGCCGGCCACCCGGTTCGGCCCATGGGGCGACGCGCTGCTCGAGGCGGTGCGCGACGGCCGGGTGGACGAGGCGCTCATCGACGACAAGGTCGTGCGCATCCTGCGGCTGGCCGGCCGGGTCGGTGCCCTGGACGGAGCCTCCCCGCCGGTCCCGGCCCCGGCTGATATCCCGCGCGAGCTGCGCACGACGGCGGCCGCCTCGTTCGTGCTGGCCCGCAACAGCGGCCTGCTCCCGCTGGGCCGTTCCGCATTGGGCCGGGTCGCCCTGATCGGGCCGAACGCCGAGACCGCCCGCACGCTGGGCGGTGGCAGCGCCACCGTCTTCCCGCCCTACATCATCTCCCCGCTGGACGGCCTGCGCGAGGCCGGCCTGGACGTGGCGTTCGCGCCGGGCACGGTGGGCCACCTGCGGACCGCCGCCGCCCAGGCGCCGTGGCTGCTGCGCCCGGACGGCGCCGCGGGATCCGGTCCAGGCGTCGAGGTCAGGTTCCTGACTGCCTCCGGTGAGGTGATCGCGACCGAGCAGCGCGATTCCGCCGCCCTGCGCTGGATGAGCGGGTTCGGCCCGGTCGAGGCGGCCGGCCCGGTCGCCCAGCTGGAGGTGCGCTGCGCGATCCGGGCCACCGAGGCGGGCAGGTACCAGGTGGGAGTCTCCGGTGTCGGCCGGTACCGCCTGGTCCTGGACGGAGCCGAGACCTTCGACGAGACCCTGGCGCTGCGCGAAGGCGCAGACGTCGTGGAAGCCCTGATGACGCCTCCACAGCGGCTGGTGCCGCTCGAGCTGGCTGAGGGCCAGGCGGTGACGGTTCTCGTGCAGCACGACGTGGAGTCCTCGCCGTGGGCCGCGCTCGGCACGTTCGTGCAGATCGATCTCGAGGTCCCGCACGGCACCGACGACGAGGAGATCGCGGCGGCGACCTCGCTGGCGGCCGCCAGCGACGTCGCCGTGGTCGTCGTCGGCACCACCGCCGAGGTGGAGAGCGAGGGCTTCGACCGCAACTCGCTGGCCCTGCCCGGGCGTCAGGATGAGCTGGTCCGCCGGGTCGCCCAGGCCAACCCGCAGACCGTGGTGGTGGTGAACTCCGGTGCCCCGGTCCTGCTGCCGTGGGCCGATGACGTGGGCGCTGTGCTGCTCACCTGGTTCGGCGGCCAGGAGTACGGGCACGCGCTGGCCGACGTGCTGCTCGGCGAGGCAGAGCCGGGCGGCCGGCTGCCCACCACCTGGCCGGCCAGCGAGGAAGGCCTGCCGTCCGTCCAGCCGGAGGACGGCGTGCTCAGCTACACCGAGGGCCTGTTCATCGGCTACCGCGGCTACGACCGGGACGGACGCCAGCCGCTGTTCCCGTTCGGCCACGGCGGCGGCTACACCACCTGGTCCTATGAGTCGGTGACCGTCGACTGCGCCCCGGACGGTCAGCCGCTGCCGGGCCCGGGCGCCGGCGTGGCGGTCTGCGTGGAAGTAACCAACACCGGTACCCGGCCAGGCAAGGAGGTCGTCCAGGTCTACGCCTCGCGGCCGGATTCGGTGGTGGAGCGCCCGGTGAGGTGGCTGGCCGGGTTCGCCGTCGTGCGGGCCGAGCCGGGGGAGACGGTGAACGTCGGGATCCTGCTGCCCGAGCGGGTTTTCCAGCACTGGTCGGACAAGGGCTGGGTGCTCGAGGTCGGCACGTTCGGGCTGGCGGCGGGGTCCTCCTCGGCGTCACTGCCGCTCACCGCCAGCGTCACCCTGAAGTAGCGTGCCGGTGCCCGCCACCGGCCGCATAGCCGCCGCGCTGCCAGCCGCCTCGCCGGCCGGACGGGGTGACCTCGCTAAGATCGTCCGATGACATCGACCGATATCCCGGCCCTGCTGCGCCGCGGGGCC
>JBAPYC010000242.1:0-3086 GCA_049284535.1 Streptosporangiaceae bacterium | reverse complement strand
GCGCAGCCCCGGCGACCTCGCCGGCACTTACGACGGGCTCCCGGTCACCGTCGTCCCGCTGGACGTCACCGACCCGGCCGCGGCACACGCCGCCGCCAGCGCCTGCCCGGACGTGAACCTGCTGGTCAATAACGCGGGCCTGTTCACCAACACGCGCCTCGTGCGGACCGATGACCCGGACGCGGCCCGCCGCGAGATGGAGGTGAACTACTTCGGCACGCTGAACATGACCCGCGCCTTCGCGCCGGTGCTCGGGGCCAACGGCGGCGGGTATATCGCCAACGTGCTGTCGGTGGCGGGCGCCTTCCCGGCGCCGTTCATGGGCGGGTACTCACCGGCCAAGGCGGCGGCGCTGTTCCTGTCCAGCATCACCCGGTCCGAGCTGGCCGACCAGGGCACCGAGGTGATCGCGCTCATCGTCGGCTCAGTTGACACCCGGATGGCCGCGCATGTCCAGGGCCGCAAGGAGGATCCGCGGGATATCGCCCGGGCCGGCCTGGACGCCCTGGACCGCGGCGAGCACGTGGCCGACACCGATTTCATGGCCATCGACGCCCGGGCCCGGTTTGCCCGGGACCCCGCCCGGTATGAGCGGGGGATGACCAAACTGCTCACGATGACGACCATGCACACGGGACAGTAGGGGAGAACTGGCGTGAAGGGGGACGAGGGGCACGGGGCCGGCGAGCACGGGGCCGGCGAGCACGGGGCCGGCGAGCACTGGGCCGAACTGCGCCAGGTCGGGTTCGCCACGCTCGACCATGGGGCGGCCACCCGGACCGCCACCGAGCTGCTCGAGCTGGGCCCGTCCTTCGGTGATCCGCTGCTGTCCGAGCTGCACCTGGCTGATTTCACCGCGCCGGTCGGCCCGGACACCTACCTCGAGGTGCTCGCCCCCACGATCGAAGACCACTCGATCGCCCGCTGGCTGCGCCGGGTCGGCGGCTCCTCAGGCTGGGTGCTGTCCACGCAGGTCCCGTCGCTGGACGGGGTGACCGAACGCGCCGCCAAGCACGGCGTCCGGGTCGCGGTGCAGACCCAGGCCATGGGGCACGACGTGGTCCAGCTGCATCCGCTTGACGTCGGCGTCCTGCTCGAGCTCGATCAGTTCCTGCCCCGCGGCGGATGGTTCTGGGACGCGATACCCGACGCCCAGGCCGCCCGGGCCGCCCGCAGCCCGAAGGTCGACGACATCGCGGCCGTCGACGTCGCGGTCAAGGATCCGGACGCCATGGCCGCCACCTGGGCCGCGATAATCGGCCTGGAGCCGCCGCGGGGCACCGTGCTCATGTTCGGGCGGCGGCCGATCAGGTTCGTGCCCGCCGCCGGACGCAGCGGCATCGTCGCCGTCGACCTGCACGCCACCAACCGCGACCACGTCCCCGGCCAGCGCGGCGTCCTGTGCAACACCCTGATCCGCTTCGTCTGACAGACGCTTGCTTTACGCGCCGCCTTTACCCTTGGGCCTTTACCCGGGGCCAGATAGGCCGGCGGCATCCTGATCCGAACGGAACGCCTCCAGGTCGGCCTCGGGCGCAGTGCGCGACATGGTGATGAATTCTTCGCGCGCAACGAACCGTCGTGGGCGGCGTACCGGGATCAGTTCTCCGATCGGCTGGCCGTCCCGGGTAAGCGTGAATGATTGCCCGTCTTCGAGCACGTCCAGGATCTCCCGCGTCCGCAACCGCAGATCGCGCGGTGTGATTTCCAGGTTGCTCATATTCGGGACGGTACTACCTCCGGCGCACATAACCTCCTAGCGGATGCCAGACGCTTTGTCAGTGGCCCGGCCTATCGTCCTGGGGGAGATGAGTCCTGACCCGCGGTCGCGCCGTAGGTTGTCGCAACCCGGCCGGCCAGCCGAGCCGCCGATCCGCAGCACGCCGTCCTCGGACGACCCGCACGACGTGGCGTTTTTTCGGCGTCACAGCGCCGATGACCCTCACCAGGGTATTCCGGGGCGTGAATTCCTCAATGCTTGTCCCGTTAAGGTGCGGGCCACCATGCGTGCGGTCCTGACCCAGGTAGCTGCGGCACCGCCCAAACGGTTCGCGGGAGGCGGTTATTGGGAAGCGATGAAAGGCGAGATGACCGGCTGGTTTGAGGTCCGCGTCGATGGTCCTCGCCGTCACCACTACCGGCTGTTCTGCCGCCTCGACTACGCCGCTCAGGCCCACCCAAAGCCACTGCTGGTAGTCATATGCGGGCTGAGCAAGCCGTTCCGCACCCAGCTTTCACACGCTGACTACCAGTATGTTCGTGATCTCGGCCGCGAATACCTGAATCGGAATCCCCGTTCCCTGGCTTGACCAATCCTAGCGGGAACGAGCTTCGGTTGGCGGGTCGGCGTGTTCGCGGTGCAGTTCTTCTATCCGCGTAGCCAGGCCGCGAGGATCACCGCTCCTGCCCTCGATCAGTGACTGGGTGATCTCCTGCCGGGCGTCGGCATCGAGCGACTCCAGGACTACTCGCATTCCCAGTGCCGCCGCGACCTCGGCGAGAGTGCCGAGAGTTGGGTTCACGTGGCCGGAAGAGAAGAGCCGCCGCACAGTCGCCGGCTCGGTGCTGATGGCGCGGGCCAGCTCTGCCTTGGTCAGCCCGGCTGCTTCCCGGGCGGCATCGAGTTCGTTCACGATCCGGTCGATGGTGGCGATCCGGATCGACTCCGTGATGTACTCCCGCAGGAATGCAGGGTCATCCAAGTCGCTGGTTAGGTCATGCCAGAAAACGCTTCGCTCGCTGCTTATGCCGGCCTCCCGATCAGGCGTATCATATATGGTACGCCTTCCTGGGAAGCTTGGCAACCGACCGGCACCGCCGAGCCGTAGGCCGCCTGCTAAGGGGTGCTAGCCTGCCTGGCCCTCGGACGGAGTACCGCTCCCGTCAGGACGACGGGTGCACGACCAGGGCGCTGCCGCCGCCGAGGCGGACCTGCTCGGCGATGGTCTCGACCTTGCCATGGCCCAGGATCTGCAAGGCGGTCGCGTCACCCGGGTAGTAGTCCAGCGGCAGGATCGGCCCGGTAGACAGGGTGAACTTCTCCCCGTACTGGCTGGTCAGCTCCTTGGCCAGGGTGCTGTTGTAGA
>JBAPYC010000241.1:0-3327 GCA_049284535.1 Streptosporangiaceae bacterium | reverse complement strand
CGCATAGGGAATGATCTCGGCGCCGGATGCGATGATGATGCTGTGCCCACGCTGAACGACCTGGCCAGGAGTCATACCGGCCTCAGTGACGCCGACATCGAGTACCTGCACTCGCTGGTGTCGGACTGGCAGCTGCTCGCCGACCTGTCCTTCGCCGACCTGATCTTGTGGGCCCCGGCCAGCGATGCTACCGGCTGGCTGGCCATCGCCCAGATGCGCCCGACCACCGGGCCCACTTCGCTGCAGGACGACGTGGTGGGGACCTTCGCCGGCCCCGAGGATCAGCGGCTGCTCGACGTGGCCCGGGACGAGCGGCGGATCTGGCGGGAGAGCGACCCGGACTGGACCAACGGCGTCCCGGTGCGCACCGAAGGCATCCCGGTGACCCGGGCCGGCCGGGTCATCGCGGTCATCGAGCGGTGCACCAACCTGAACTCGGCCCGCACCCCCAGCCGGCTGGAACTGACCTACCTGCAGGGCGCCGACGACCTGGCCCGGATGGTGGCCGAAGGCACGTTCCCTGTCGCCGGCGCCGACGCGATGCTGCTCCGGTCACCCCGGGTCGGGGATGGCCTGCTCCGGCTGGGCAAGTCGGGGCGGGTCACCTATGCCAGCCCGAACGCCCAGTCCGCGTACCGCCGCCTGGGCCTGGCCGCGGACCTGATCGGGGCCGAGCTCGGCGTGATCACGGCCGGGCTGTCGGCCTCCGACGAGCCGCTGGACGAGTCGCTCATGGTGGTGGCGGCCGGCCGCGCACCGCGCGAGGCCGAGGTCGACGGCAACGGCTCGGTGGTCCACCTCCGCTCGATCCCGCTGATTGTTGGCGGCAGCCGGACCGGCGCCCTGGTCCTGGTCCGGGACGTCACCGAACTCCGCCGCCGCGAGCGCGAGCTGATGACCAAGGACGCCACGATCCGGGAGATCCACCACCGGGTCAAGAACAACCTGCAGACCGTGGCCGCCCTGCTCCGGCTGCAGGCCCGGCGCAGCAGCGCGGCCGAGGCGCGCGCCGCCCTGGACGAGGCAGTCCGCCGGGTCGGGTCCATCGCGGTGGTGCACGAGATGCTGTCCCACGCCGCCGAGGAGGTCGTCGAGTTCGACGAGGTCGCGGACCGGGTGGCGATGATGGCCGGGGAAGTGGCGGCGGCAGAGGTCCGGGTGGTGCCGAAGATCACCGGCTCGTTCGGCCAGCTGCCCGCGTCGGTGGCCACGCCGCTGGCCATGATCCTGACCGAGCTGCTGCAGAACGCTCTCCAGCACGGCTTCGCTGATTCCCGGGTGGTCCGGGACAGCTATCACAGCCTGCTGGAGGTCGTGGTGTCCCGCGAGCCGGAGCGGCTCACGGTGACCGTGGCCGACCGCGGGGTCGGCCTGCCCGAGGGCTTTGACCTGGACTTGTCCACGAGCCTGGGCCTGCAGATTGTCCGGACGCTGGTGGTGGGTGAGCTGGGCGGGAAGCTGCGGATTACTCCCCGCCCTGGCGGCGGCACCGAGGCTGTGGTCCACCTTCCGGTCGGGAGTGAATCAGACCGATAACACGTGCGCCCGAGCGCGGAGCCGGATCGTGCGGCGCTTGAGCGCACGCCGCTCGTCCTCGCTCATCCCGCCCCAGACCCCGGCGTCCTGCCCGGACTCGATCGCCCAGCGCAGGCACTCTTCCATCACCGAGCAGCGGTGGCACACCTGTTTGGCCTCGTCGATCTGGAGCAGCGCCGGACCGCTGTTCCCGATGGGGAAAAACAGCTCGGGGTCCACCTCACGGCAGGCGGCTTCGTGGCGCCAGTCCATGATGTCCACTCCTTCGTTGCGCCTGCGACCGGTCGCCGCCGATGGCGCCGGTATGCGCGTCTATATGTAGCTTGTGAAGCTTTTCACGAGCTGTGCCATACTTCGCCAGTCATCCCGAGTTTCCTGGGACCACGGTGATGTCAAGTGGCGAAACTCGTTCAGGTCGCAAAGCGGCCCGGACGCGCCCCCGAAGGCGACGCACGAGTCATCACTGCTGATGACGCACGCGTGGCGCCCCCGCACCAAACATCACGATAAGCCTCTCAACGTCTCCAGACATGCGCAAGAGGCCACGGCGCGAGTTCAGCCTAATTTCATGTCAGATCGATCACATTTTGCTCTCGGCGCTTCAGTAAGCCTTTCTGCAGGCTGCCGCGTCACGCTACGACCTGAAGTGCGTCGGGCACGAAGTGAAATTCAACGGCTTCGGTTTCGCCGAGATATTCACCGTCCACCTGAAACGCGATGGGCCGTGCCGACCGCAGGGCCAGCGATTCCAGGCCATGGACGGATAGCAGGTCACGGCCGCGCGTAGGGCGTTTCCTGACCCACAGCATCTGGCCCACTACTGCGAGGATGGTGCTGAGCCGGATCCGCTGAAGGGCCAGCACGTCCAGGCCGGAGTTGAAATCAGGATCCGGAACGGGCAGCAGCGCGCGCCCGCGGAAATAGGTCCAGGGTGATCGGTTGGTGACGATGCACATGAACAATTGCCCGGCCACAGGTTCACTATCGCGGTCCAGCGTCAGTGCTGGCTGCCGCCGGTCCGTCCCGCTGAAATACAGCCGCATCATCGAGCGCAGGAACAGTGACGCGCTCTCCCGCCGGCCCCTGGTACGCTGCCGCTCCACCTCGCCTACCACCTCGGCGTCCAGGCCCAGCCCGGCGCTGAAAGTGAAGTAGCGGTCCCCGGCCAGGCCGAGCCCGATCGTGCGGTACTGGCCCGACTCGATGATCTCGCGGACATGGCGGACCGCCGCGGTGGCGTTGGCCGGCAGTCCCAGGCCACGCGCGAGCACGTTGGCGCCTCCGCCGGGGATAACGGCCAGCCGCGGCCGGGGTGCCTCCCGGCTCATCAGGCCGTTGACCACCTCATTGACGGAACCGTCGCCGCCGAGCACGATCATCAGGTCGACGTCGGCCGCGGCCGCCAGCTCGCGCGCGTGACCCCGGTGCTGAGTCCGCTGGACCTCCAGGTCCACCAGCCCGGCCAGGGAACGAGTCACCAGTTCGGGGATGGCGCCATTTGTCGAGGTCGCATTCGGGTTAACGATCATCAGCCCGCGCACCCGCCTAGGCTAATGCACCCCCCCGCCAGCCCTCCCGGTCCCCCTTGCCTTTCCGCAGCCCTGCGCCCCGCGAGCCGGACGCGGGGCCGCCCGGGACGGCGGCTCGTCTAGTCTGGAAGCCTGCGTACCCCGGGATCAGCGATGGGCGGGTGGAAATGGCGACGCGATCGGAGCCGCCGGTCCGGCAGGCCGCGAACCAGGCCGATCCGCCGGCCGGGGCTGGCAACGCGGCCGGGGCGGACACCGTGAC
>JBAPYC010000240.1:0-4045 GCA_049284535.1 Streptosporangiaceae bacterium | reverse complement strand
GGAGAAGGCCACCAACGACGGCCTGCGGGTCGTGACGCCGTCCGAGGCGTGCGAGGAAGCGGACCTGATCATGGTCCTGATCCCGGACCACCTGCAGCGCCAGCTGTACGCGGAGGCCATCGCGCCGTCGCTGGTGGAGGGGGACGCGCTGTTCTTCGCGCACGGCCTCAACATCCGGTACAACCTCATCACCCCGCCCGAGGGCGTGGACGTGTGCATGGTGGCGCCCAAGGCCCCCGGCCACCTGGTGCGGCGCCAGTTCTCCCAGGGCCGCGGCACGCCGGTGCTGGTCTGCGTCGAGCGTGACGCTACCGGCAACGCCTGGCCGCTCACCCTGTCCTACGCCAAGGCCATCGGCGGCACCCGGGCCGGCGCGCTGAAGAGCACGTTCACCGAGGAGACCGAGACCGACCTGTTCGGCGAGCAGGCCGTGCTGTGCGGCGGCCTGTCCGAGCTCATCAAGGCGGGCTTCAGCACCCTGGTCGAGGCGGGTTACCAGCCCGAGTCGGCCTACTTCGAGTGCCTGCACGAGGTGAAGCTGATCGTCGACCTGATGTACGAGGGCGGCATCTCCAAGATGTACTGGTCGGTGTCGGACACCGCCGAATACGGCGGCTACACCCGCGGCCCGCGGGTGATCAACGAGAACACCCGCGAGGAGATGCGCCGCATCCTGGGCGAGATCCAGGACGGCACGTTCACCCGCGAGCTGGTCGAGGAGTTCGACGCCGGCAAGCCGAACTTCCTCAAGCGCCGCGAGGCCGAGCACAACGAGCAGATCGAGCAGGTCGGTGCCCGGCTCCGCCCGCTCATGTCCTGGCTCTCCGCCGACGAGTAATGGCCCGGCGAATAAAAGAGCAGACGAATTATCCGTTCAACCTGCTGATTCATGTTTGAATGCCCCGGACGGGGTACGGGATACCGATGCCAGTGAACAGCACCTCATCCACGACCCGCCCGAACGCCCGACGCAGCCGCACCCCGGTGACCCCGGCGCCCGCTGCGCGGCGTACCCGTCCGGGGACGGCTCCCGCCGCCCAGCTGCACCAGATCCCCATCGCCGGATCGCAGCCGCAGCCTTCGGCCTCCGCCGCCGAGGTGGTGACCGCCTACCTCAAGATCCAGGTAGCGGCGCTGCGGGACCTGGAGCCGAAGGTGCAAGCCGACGAGTACGACTCCGTCCACCAGATGCGGGTCGCGACCCGCCGGCTGCGCGCGACGCTCCGCTCGTTCGGCCAGGTCATTCCCAGGGCGAAGACGGAAAAGGTGGCCGCGGACCTCAAGTGGCTCGGCGGCCTGCTGGGCGAGGCCCGGGACGGCGAGGTCGTGCCCGCTCACCTGCAGAACAGCCTCAAGCCGGTGCCGGTCGAGCTGATCATCGGCCCGGTGCAGGCCCGGATACAGGGCCACTTCTCGCCCCGGCGGGCCTCGGCCCGCGAGCAGGTCGTCGAGGCCTTCACCACCGTGCGCTACGCCAAGCTCCTGGCCGACCTGGACCGGCTGGCCATGGACCCGCCGCGCGGCCCGCGCGCCGCCGACCCGGCCCGTGACGTCCTCCCGGCCGCCGTGCACAAGGCCTACCGGCAGGCCGCCCGCCGGATGGACGTGGCCCGGCGCACCCCGCCCGGCCAGGAGCGCGACGTCGCCCTGCACCAGGCCCGCAAGTCGGCCCGCCGGACCCGTTACGCCGCCGAGGCCGTCGTCCCGGTGGCCGGCAAGAAGGCCCACAAGTTCGGCAAGCAGATGAAGAAGGTCCAGTCGGTGACCGGCGACCACCAGGACGCCGTGATCGCCCGCGCCGCCGCCCGCGATCTCGGCATCGGCGCCCACCTGGCCGGCGAGAACGCCTTCACCTACGGCCTCCTGAACGAGAGCGAGCACCACCGCGCGCACTCCCTGGAGCGCCGGGCCCGTCAGGTGTGGAAGAAGGCCTCCAGCTCCCGCTACCGCCGCTGGATGAAGAAGTAGCCTCAGCTGCCAGTGCTCTTCCCGCCCGGCAATGCCACCGCCGGGGTGCCCCGATCGGGACTGCCGGTACTGCCGCGCATGGAATGCGTGAGCATCCGGCCCGGGCCTGTCAGGGGTGCGTGAGCATCCCTTCCCGCGTCCGTGGCGCGTGCCCACCATGAACGCGTGACGAACAACCAAGACGCGAGACCAGGGCCCGGCCGCAAGCCGTCGCCCGAGTCCGGCTGATGGCGACTGACCGCGTGCTGCCCGCGGCGAAACCGGCCGCCGCCCTGCCTCCGGAGATCTGGCCGCTGACGACCCAGGCCGGGGCCGACGGCGGGCTGTCGGTGGGCGGCGTGCCGCTGGCCGAGATAGCCGCGCGCTACGGTACCCCGGCCTACGTCCTGGACGAGGACGATGTCCGCACCCGCTGTCGTCAGTACCGGGAGGCGTTCGGCGACGCGGAGGTCGCGTACGCGGGCCAGGCGTTCCTGTGCCGGGCCATGACGCGCTGGGTTCACGAGGAGGGGCTCAGCCTGGCGGTCTGCTCCGAGGGTGAGCTGGCCGTGGCCGGCTTTCCTGCCGAGCGCATCCTGCTGCACGGCAACGCAAAGACACCAGGTGACCTGCGTGCCGCGCTGGCCTGCGGGGTGGGCCGGATCGTGGTGGACTCACCTGGGGAGATCGCCCGGATCGCGGCGCTCATCCCGGCGCTGGGCCCGTCGCGGCAGCGGGTGCTGGTCCAGGTCACGCCCGGTGCCGACCCGCACGTCCACCCGGCGGTGACCGCGGGCGCCGAGGACCGGAGATTCGGGTTCCCGCTTGCTTCCGGCGCCGCTGCCGACGGCGTGCACCGCATTCTGGCCCAGCCCGAGCTCGAGCTAGCTGGCCTGCACTATCACCTCGGCTCGCAGACCACCGGGCAGGAGGCGGTCGAGATCGCCGCGCGCCGCCTGGCCGACCTGATGGCGGTGATCCGTGCCGAGCATGGCGTGATCCTGCCCGAGCTCAACCTGGGCGGCGGACACGGCGTCCGCTACTCCGAGGACGACCAGGACGTCGACCTGGCCGCCAGCGCTGTGCGGATCCGGGCCGCGGTCCGCAGCGCCTGCGCCTCGATGCGGCTGCCGGTCCCGCGGCTCACCATCGAGCCGGGTCGCCCCATCGTCAGCCGCGCCGCGGTCACTTTGTACCGGGTTGTCAGCCTCAAGCACCTCGACGCGGGGCGCGCCGTGGTGCCGTCGATGGCGGGATGAGCGACAACCCGCGGCCCGCCCTGTACGGCGACCGTTACCTGGTGCGGGCGGTGAGCCGGCCCGTGGTCACCGGTCAGCTGGCCACCGTGGTCGGCCGGCACGGCGAGGCCAGCGACGTGCTGGCCACTGACGCGGTACTGCCCGCCGACACCCGGCCGGGCGACCTGCTCGCCATGGCCGGCACCGGGGCCTACCACTATGCCCTGGCGTCGAACTACAACCTGGTCGGGCGCCCGCCGGTGGTCGCCGTCCGGGACGGGGGCGCGCGCCTGCTCGTGCGCCGGGAGACCGTGAGCGACCTGCGCCAGCGCGACGTGGGCCTGTGATCACCCCCGGGGGCGGCGCGGCCCCGGCACGTAACGTCCCAAATCGCTAGGATCTAAAAATAGTGTCTCGGATAGTGAGACCGCCGTCTTGGCGGGTGTCTCGCGCTGTCCCCGTCGGGTAACGTAGCAGGCACTATGCGGCGCGTCGTATTCTTCGCCAGCCGCAGCGGGGCCTGATCCGAAGGCAGGCCGGCGACCCGCTGCGGGGGCTAGCTGCTGGCCGTAAGCCCGATCTGGTTCTCGATCAGGAGCACTTCCCGTGTACGACATGTATCCCGTCTGGGACGAGTCCGCCGCCGGCCAGGACGCCAGCCAAAAAGGCAGCGACAAAGCCAGCAAAGACCAGAGCAAAGACGCTAACTCAGGCAACGGCGCCTCCCGGGCCCGGGTGGAGCACATCCGCACCCCACGCCGTCGCGCCGCGCGACCCGGCACCAGCCCCGCCCTGAAGGCCGTCCAGGCCTCGCTCGACCGGCGGGACAACGGCGGCGACGCCACGGCTAACGGCACCGC
>JBAPYC010000239.1:0-3738 GCA_049284535.1 Streptosporangiaceae bacterium | reverse complement strand
CCCCAACCCCCGCCAACCCCCCCAAACCGGAAGGACCATGGGGCCATGCGCGACATCCACTGGGGCTGACCCCCACGCACTGATGGCACCGTCTGGCAGCCGTTCACGCTCGCGGGAGCAGACCGCGATCGCCAGAGCTGCCACAGTGCCGACGGTGCCAGTTACGGCGGTGGCCCGCGCAGCCCCTGGTTCGTCCTAGCTGCGCAGGACCGCGCCGACGCGGCGGCTGGCTTCGGCCACGGCCGCGTCCTTGGCGGCGGTGGTCTCCGCCGCGGTGAGCGTCCGGTCCGGTGCGCGGAACCTGAGCGTGTAGGCCAGCGACTTGCGGTCCGCGCCGACTTGCGCTCCGGTGTAGACGTCGAACAGCCGCACGCCCTCGAGCAGTTCGGCGGGCGCACCGGCCACCAGCGCCGCCTCGACCTCGGCGGCGGGCACGGCCGCGTCCACGAGCAGCGCCACGTCCTGCGTGGCCAGCGGGTAGCTGGACAATTGCGGAGCCTGCACCGGACCCACCCGTTCGGCCGCTGTGAACAAGATCGAGAGGTCAAGCTCGACGGCACACGTCCGCGCGGGCAGCCCGAAGGCCTGGATCACCCGGGGATGCAGCTCGCCCGCATGGCCGGCCAGCCACTCGCGGGTTTCTCCCTGGCTTTCGACCTGAGCGTAGACGGCCGCGCAGCGGCCCGGGTGCCACGGCGCATACTTGTCCGCCCGGATGTTGAGCGGGACCCGGCAGATCCGGCCCACCTCCCGCGCGGCCTCGATCGCGTCCTGCCAGGACTCGGCGCGTCCCGGCCCCCACCAGCCGTCGAGCTCACGGTTCCCCGCCAGTACCACGCCGAGCCGGAGCGGCTGGTCGGGCAGGGCGGCTTCCAGGGCGTCCAGTTCGGCCCTTGAGGGCCCCCGGTCGACGGGCAGGATCGGGGCCGAGGCCGGGGCGCCGGGCCGGGGCCGGAACACCAGCCCGATCTCGAACAGCTCCGTGTCAGCGAACCCGCGGCCAATGTTCCGCCCCAGGACCCGGAGCAGGCCGGGCAGCAGGGTGGTGCGCATCAGCGGCTCGTCCTCGCTGAGCGGGTTGGCCACCTCCACTGCGGGCCGGCGGAGGTCCTCGGCTGGCAGCCCGAGCAGATCCGCGTCGGACCGTGCGCCGAACGGCGTCGACAGCACTTCCACGAAACCTGATTCGGCCAGGGCCCGGCCGACCGAACGGCGCAGCCGCTGCCGGGGCGTGAGCCCCCGGCCGGCCAGCGCGCGAGGCGAGCGGGTCGGCAGGTTCTCATAGCCTTCCAGCCGGATGACCTCCTCGGCCAGGTCGGCCGGGTCGGTCAGGTCCGGACGCCAGGACGGCGGGGTCACCTCCAGCACGGGCACGGCGCCCGGCGCCGCGGTGTTGTCAGCGCGGCCGTCCGGGCGCTCCGCCCGCCAGGGCGCGACGGTGGGGGCGGGCTCGCGGACCTCCCGCACCTGGCAGCCGACCTCTTGCAGCCGCCGGACCACCACGTCGCGGCCGTACACGACGCCCGCAACCCGGTCCGGGTAGTCCGCCGCCATCGCGATCACGACCGGCGGGACCTCGACCGATGCGTGGGTGCAGCCGGGCACGACCTGGCCGCCGCCGAGACCGGACAGCAGCGCGACCGCCTTGGCGCTGGCCGGCAGCGGCAGCTCGCGGTCAACACCGCGCTCGAACCGGTAGGAGGCCTCGCTGTGCAGCTTGTGCCGCCGGCTCATCTTCGCCGTGCCCTCGGCAGAGAAGTGCGCCGCCTCGATTACCAGGTCCGACGATGCCGCGTCGATCTCGGTGGACAGCCCGCCCATGGTGCCGGCCATGGAGATGGGCCCGGATGAGTCGGTGATCAGGATGTCTTCGGGGTCCAGGGTGCGGACCACGTGGTCGAGGGTCTCCAGCTTCTCCCCCGGCCGGGCCCGCCGGATCACGATCTCGCCGGTCAGCTTGGACCGGTCGAAGGCGTGCAGCGGCTGCCCGAGCTCCAGCATCAGGTAGTTGGTCACATCCACGGCGAGCGAGACGCTGCGCACGCCGCTGCGGGCCAGCCGGACCCACATCCACAGCGGGGTACGGGCGGCTGGGTCGAACCCGCGCACCTCGCGCAGCACGAACCGGTCGCACGCGGCCGGATCTTCGATCCGGGCCGGGTAGACGTCCGGGCCAGGCGTGTCGAGGTCGCCGCCGAGCAGCTCCGGGCCGGGCAGCCCGGCCGCGGCGGGGTCGGTGTACGGCACGCCGTATGCGCTCGCCAGCTCGCGGGCGATGCCGCGCACCGAGACCGCGTAACCGCGGTCGGGGGTGACCGCGATGTCGAACACGTCGTCGCGCAGGCCCGCGTACTCGACGAAGTCCGCGCCGAGCGGCGCGTCGGCGGGCAGCACGAGAATGCCGGAGTGGTCGTCGCCGACGGCGAGTTCGCTGGCCGAGCAGATCATGCCCTCGGACATGTGGCCGTAGGTCTTTCGCGCGCCGATCTCGAACCCGCCGGGCAGCACCGCCCCGGGCAGGGCCAGCGCGACCCGGTCGCCCACGGCGAAGTTGGTGGCCCCGCAGATCACCCCGGACGCCTCGTCGGGCGGCCCCTCGAGCTGGCCCTCGGAGACGGCGACCCGGCAATACCGGATCGGCTTCTTCAGCCCGGTCAGCTCCTCAATGAGGAGCACCTGCGCGACCACGACACCGCGGATGTCGTGCCCGACCGGCTCGTGGGACTCGACCTCGAGGCCGGCGGCGGTCAGCCGGCGGGCGACGTCGGCCGGGTCGACGGGGTCGGTCAGCGGCACATACTCGCGCAGCCAGGAAAGTGGCACTCGCATCTCAGACCTCCATCCCGAACGCCCGGCTGAACCGGACGTCACCTTCGGCGGTGTCCCGGATCTCGGTCAGCCCGTGCCCGATCATCAGGCTGCGCTCGATGCCGAGGCCGAACGCGAACCCGCTGTAGCGGTCCGGGTCGATGCCGCAGGCCACGAGAACCCGCGGGTTGACCATGCCGCAGCCCGCGATCTCAATCCAGCCCGACGACTTGCACACCCGGCACGGCTCCCCGCCGGGCTTGGCCGAAGCGCCCCGGCAGATGTGGCACTCCATGGACACGTCGCCGGACGGCTCGGTGAACGGGAAATAGTCCGGCCGCAGCCGGGTGCGCAGCCCTGAGCCGAACATCGCGTCCACGAACGACTGGATGGCGCCGCGCAGGTCGGCCATGGTCAGGCCCTCGTCCACCGCGAGTCCCTCGATCTGGTGGAACACCGGGCTGTGGGTGGCGTCCAGGGCCTCATTGCGGTAGCACTTGCCCGGGCTGACCACGTACAGCGGCAGCGGCCGGGACAGCATCGACCTGACCTGCACCGGCGAGGTGTGCGTGCGCAGCACCATGCCGGACTTGCCGGCGCTCTGCTGGCTGGCCGGCGCGCCGGCGGCGGCGACAAACAGGGTGTCCTGCATCTCGCGGGCCGGATGGTCGGGCGGGATGTTCAGCGCGTCGAAGTTGTACCACTCGGCTTCGACCTCGGGTCCCTCGGCGACCTCGTAGCCCATCGCGACGAACACGTCGGACAGCCGGTCGGAGATCATCGTTACCGGATGCCGCGCGCCGGGCAGGCTGCGGTCGCTGGGCAGGGTGACGTCGACCGCCTCGGTGATCAGCACCTGGCGGTCCCGCTCGGCCTCGAGCACGGCCTGGCGCTCGCGCAGCGCCTCGCGCAGCTGGCTCCGGGCTGCGC
>JBAPYC010000238.1:0-2266 GCA_049284535.1 Streptosporangiaceae bacterium | reverse complement strand
GGGGAGTAGGACCCAGGCGGTCCCACGGGCTCCCCGGAGGCGGCCGCCGTGTCCGCGGCCCCGAACCACACCACCGAGGCCCCCGCAGCCAGCCGGATGCCGGCCATCCCGCCGGCCGCCCGGCCCTGCGGGCGCACCGTGGACGCCGCGAAGTGCAGCAGCTGCGCGTCGGAGCTGATGAAGATCAGCTCGTCGGTCTCGGCGGACAGCTGCACCGCGCCTACGACCCGGTCGCCGTCCTTCAGCGTGATCAGCTCGAAGTCGTCCCGGTTCTGCGGGTAATCGGGCAGCACCCGCTTGACCACGCCTTCGGCGGTCCCCAGGGCCAGGCCGGCGCCGGGCGCGGCGCCGGCCGTGTCCATGGCGGCTAGGCCCACCACGGTCTCGCCCGGCGAGAACGACGCGAACTCGGTCACCGGCGTCCCGCCGGCCAGCGACACCGCGGCCGCCCCGGGCGGCAGCGCGGGCAGCTCGAGCACGTTCAGCCTGACCAGCCGCCCGGCCGAGGTGACCAGCCCGATCGTCCCCCGGGCGGTGGCCCGGACCGCGGCGACCAGCACGTCGTGGGCCGAGCGCGACAGGTCCCCCAGCGGCGGCAGCAGGGCCCGGCCGCCGTCCCCGGTACTGGCCGCCCCGGTACTGGCCGCCCCGTCACTGGCCGCGCCGGCTGCGTCAGCCGGGACATTCACCGGGGCCCGCGCCACCAGCCCGGTCGCCGACATCAGCACCACGCACGGGTCATCGGCCACCTCCAGCGGCACGGCCGCCACCTTCGTGTCGGCCCCGCCTTCCAGCAGCACGGTCCGCCGCGGTGTGCCGAACTTCCGCGCGACCTCGGCCAGCTCGTCGCCGACCACCTCGCGCAGCCTCGCGTCGGACTCCAGGATCGCGGTCAGCTCGGCGATCTCGTTCCGCAGCCTCTCCTGCTCTTCTTCCAGCTCGAGCCGGTCGTAGCGGGTGAGCCGCCGCAGCGGGGTGTCCAGGATGTACTGGGCCTGGATCTCGGACAGCTCGAAGATCTCGATCAGCCGGGCCTTGGCCGCGGACGCGTCGTCGGAGGACCGGATGACCTGGATGACCTCGTCGATGTTGAGCAGCGCGACGATCAGGCCGTCCACCAGGTGCAGCCGCTCGGCGCGCTTGCGCCGCCGGTACTCGGTGCGCCGCCGGACCACCTCCAGCCGGTGCGCGACGAAGATCTGCAGCAGCTCCTTCAGGCCCAGCACCCGCGGCTGGCCGTCGACCAGGGCCACGTTGTTGATGCCGAACGTCTCTTCCATCGGCGTCAGCCGGTACAGCTCGGCCAGCACCGCTTCGGGGTTGAAGCCGCTGCGCAGCTCGATCACCAGGTGCAGGCCGCGGTTGCGGTCGGTCAGGTCCTTCAGGTCGGCGATGCCGTTCAGCTTCTTGGCCTGGACCAGGTCCTTGATCCGGGTCATGACCTTTTCCGGGCCGATGCCGTAAGGCAGCTCGGTAACCACGATGCCGGTGCGCCGCGGGGTGACCTGCTCGATGCTGGCGGTGGCCCGGGTCCGGAAGATGCCCCGCCCGGTCTCGTAGGCCTCCCGGACGCCTTCCAGCCCCACGATCCGGCCGCCGGTGGGCAGGTCCGGGCCGGGCACGTAGCGCATCAGGGCGTCCAGCGACGCCTCGGGGTGCCTGATCAGGTACCGGGCCGCGGCCACGACCTCGCCCAGGTTATGCGGCGCCATGTTGGTGGCCATCCCGACCGCGATCCCGGCCGTGCCGTTGACCAGGAGGTTCGGGATGCCGGCGGGCAGCACGTCCGGCTGGTTCTCGCTGCCGTCGTAGTTCGGGATGAAGTCGACGGTCTCCTCGTCGATGGAGGCGACCATCTCCATCGCGGCCGCGGTGAGCCGGGCCTCGGTGTAGCGCATGGCCGCGGGCGCGTCGTCCCCGCCCAGGCTGCCGAAGTTCCCGTGCCCGTCGACCAGCGGCAGCCGCATCGCCCACGGCTGGGCCATCCGGGCCAGCGCGTCGTAGATCGCGCTGTCGCCGTGCGGGTGCAGCCGACCCATGACGTCGCCGACCACGCGGGCGCTCTTGACGTAGGCGCGATCGGGCCGCAGGCCCATCTCGCTCATCTGGTACAGGATGCGGCGCTGGACTGGCTTCAGCCCGTCCCGCGCGTCCGGCAGGGCCCGGGAGTAGATGACGCTGTAGGCGTACTCGAGGTAGCTGCCGCGCATCTCCTCAGCGACGTCGATGTCGACGATGTTCTCTTCGAATTCCTCGGGGGGCGTGG
>JBAPYC010000237.1:0-5025 GCA_049284535.1 Streptosporangiaceae bacterium | reverse complement strand
TACGGCGCCGCGGAATCTGTACGGCGCCGCGGAATCTGTACGGCGCCGCGGAATCTGTACGGCGCCGCGGCGGCTGGGAGCGCGCCCGCTCAGGCGGGGGACACCGCTGTGGCAGTACGACCGTCATCCGGTCGGCAGCGTCACGGCCGGAGGCGCCCGCCAGATTCAGCCGAAGAAGTCGGCCATGGTCGGTGCGAACGGAACGCCGATGACGAATCGCGACGGGCGGTGCTCCGGGTAGTACAGCCCGACCCGCTCGCCGCGAGCGCAGCTGGCCTCCAGCCGCCTGGATCCCCGCCCTGAGAACCGGTACCGGCGCTCACCCTGCCAGCGGCCGCCAGTGACCGGGTCCTGCCATTGCACGTGCACGACATACCTGGTCGTGCCGATCTTGTAGGGGATGTACTGGCGGTCGAGCCTGCGTACAGTTGCCTGCACGCTCACGCCCCCGCCGCGGAGCCTGCGCAGCCGGAACTCCTGCAGCCAGATTCGGGCCCTGTGGTTGACAAATAGCCCGGCGGCCACCCCGGCGCCAAGGCCGACAAGCACAGCCGACGAACTGACCGGCCGGCCGTCGGCCGCGCTCTCGTCCAGGTAGGCGGCGGCGACTCCGCCTGCGAACAGCAGCACGAACACGGCCACGGCCTGGACCAAGCCCCACAGCAGGCCGATCAGCACGCGCCGGCTGACGGAGATCACGGCGGCATGGGCCGTCTCCTTGGTTTCCACAGGGCCTCAGCTCCAGGACGGGCGGACAAAGGCAACTAACCAGTAGTACGGACTAACCGGGCCGCCGGATCACCGGCCTGGCTGACAACCTGAAGGGTTCGGCCGGCTGAGCCGTTCGGGTGCCGTTAGCCGTCACCGCCTCAGTATTCCCTTAGATAGAGGGTGGGGCCCGCGACGGGCGCCTGAGCGGTCGTGGCCGGCAGGCCGCAGCTGCTTGACCAGCGGGCCCGCTCCGCGGCGTCCAGGCCACCGCCATCGGGATACCTCATGCCTCCGGCATAGCTCACCAGGCGCCAGATGGCCAGACCCAGTAACCCCCGCTATTGAAGTCGTTAGTCCTGGAGTGGTCAAACACGCCGCGGGGCGAAACCAGCTAGCCCTGTCTTTTCATCGGGGACTGGGGTCGATGCAGCGTGCCTGACGTAAAAAGTGCTCCTGACCTGGGACAGTGAGGGTGTCTGAAGTCCTTGCTGTCTGTGGTTTGAGGAGCACTTTCTACGTGAGCAACATTACCGGGTGGTCGCGTGGCCTGGAGGTTTCTGGCGGCGGTCAGGGGGTCGTGTCGCATGCCGGGCTGGCGCTGCTGCGGCATCTGGCCGACAAGACCGGCCTGGCCGGCGGGCTGTCGCGGGCGCTGGCCTCGCCGCGGGTGCTGGTCCATGACCGGGGCCGGGTGCTGGCCGATCTGGCGTGCGCGGTCGCGGACGGCGCCCGGGTGATCAGCGATTTCCGGGTGATGCCGGACCAGCGGGAGCTGTTCGGCCTGGTGGCGTCGGTGCCGACCGCGTGGCGGACGCTGAAGGAGATCGCCGGCGGCGGGACGCGCGCGGACAAGCGGATCACCGCGGCGGTGAATATGGCCCGGCGGCACGCGTGGGCGCAGGTCACAGCCCGGCACGGCGCGCTGCCCGGGGTGCGGCTGGCGGACAGGGTCCTGGACGGCGTGGTCTGCATCCGGCTCGATGCCACCGTCACCGCGGCGCACTCGGGCAAGCAGCTCGCTGAGGGCAATTTCAAAGGCTATGGCCATCACCCGTTGATCGGGGTGTGTGATAACACCGGCGGGGAGCCGCTGGCCTGGATGCTGCGCCGCGGCTCGGCGGGATCGAACACGGCCGCGGACCACATCGCGCTGACGGACGCGGCGATCGCCGCGCTGCCGCCGGGCTTGCGCCGCAAGCTGATGATCACCGTCGATGGGGCCGGGGCCAGCCACGAGCTCATCAAGCACCTGGATAAGCTGGCCGCCCGCCCCGGTTACCAGGTGATCTACTCGGTCGGCTGGGCGCTGACCGGGCGGGAGAAGACCGCGCTGCGGCTGGTCCCGGAGCTGGCCTGGCAGATAGCTATTGACGGCCGCGGCGAGATCCGCGAGCGCCGCGCCGATGACGCCTGCGGCAACGACCAGTGCGCGCACCGGGCCTGCTGGATCGAAGAAGCGCACGTCGCCGAGCTGACCGGGTTGCTGCGCGAAGGACCCGCCGGGGATCAGCTCACGGGCTGGCCGGCCACGATGCGGGTTTTCGCCCGCCGCGAGCGGCCGCATCCCGGCGCGCAGCTCACGCTGTTCGAGGCTGAGGACGGCTGGCGGTACAGCCTGTGGGTGACGAACCGGCCCGCCGCCACGAAAGGGTGGCTGGGGCAGAACGCCTACATCGACGTCGCGCACCGGGTCCAGGCCCGGGTGGAGGACGCGATCCGCACGGGAAAAAACACCGGGCTGGGCCATTTCCCGTCCTTTGACTTCAAGCTCAATGCCGCGTGGCTGACCGCCGCCATGATCGCGGCCATCCTGCTGGCCTGGCTCAAGCTGCTGGCCCTGGACGGCGACCTGGCCAAAGCCGAGCCCAAGACGCTCCGCTACCGGATCCTGCACGCCGCTGCCCGGCTGGTACGCGGCGGCCGGCGCCGCCGCCTGAAAATCCAGGCGACCTGGCCATGGGCCGCAGCGATCACGGCCGCCTGGCAGCGCATCGACGCGCTACCGCAAGCCCCCTGACCAGCACGAACCCGTCCCAGCGATCAGGAAAGGACAACCCGGGGCCCGTGGAACCCCGGCCACCCGGCCGCCAGCCGGGCTATCGCCATACCCCAGCACTAAAATCCGGATCCAGAACGCGGCCCCCAGATCATCCAGCGCTAGCCATCAACCCCGATGAAAGATCAGGGCTAGGCCTGACCTCGGCGATGAAGACGGAGCGTCGCTTGGCTTTAGTCACCCCCATTCGACCGTGGGCTGCATGCCATGGACGCTCGTTTCGTCTGAAAGGGTCGCGCTAGATCGCGTTGGTGCAGTTGAGAGCCGTAATAGTGTCTGGCTTGCACTGACCCGGTCCGGCCGTTAACCGGGCCGTTGTCACTGGGTTTGTCACTGGCTTCCGGACTTCACTACTGAAAGTGAGGTTCGCATGGCAGCTCGAATCGATGTCCATTTCATGGCCGCGGAGCGCGACGGGTCATCATCGCCACCGCGCGGTACAGCGAGCACACTGCTGCTGATGCCCAGGGGGCGTTGGTCGTGTCCGACCATCCCGGCCGTCTGTTCACCGCAACCAGGCGATCACGGCCATGGTCCCCGCGCAACGGCTCGCCGTCGGTTACGGCGAGGATGACCTGTTCGTCATCGGCTGGCGCGAGGAGCTGGGGCTGTGACAGACCGGCTCATCAGGATCACCGAACGGCAGACTGCCTACCTGGTTGGGGGATACGGCCCGCCACCGACCCCGGCAATCTTTTGCTGCAGAGCAAACATCGGTCGGTGCACGCTCTGCAGACAGGCGAGCTAGCCGGTTGATGGCGTGCGTAGGACCCTCCAACCCCGCGAAGGAGTGCGCGGCCATGAAGGCACTGGTGTACAACGGCTCCCGGAATGTCAGCGTGTCGGACGTACCCGATCCCGAGATCCGCCAGTCCACCGACGCCATCGTCAAGATCACCAGAACGAACATCTGCGGGTCCGACCTGCACATGTACGAGGGCCGCACCGACATGGAGACGGGCCGGGTACTGGGGCACGAGAACCTCGGCCGGGTGGTGGAGGTCGGCCCGGCGGTGCAGAAGATCAAGGTGGGCGACATGGTCGCCGTTCCCTTCAACGTGGCCTGCGGGCACTGCGAGAACTGCGAGAAGGGGCTGACCAACTACTGCCTGATCGCCAACCCCGATCCGCAGATCGCCGGGGCCGCCTACGGATTCGCCGACATGGGGCCATGGGAGGACGGGCAAGCCGAGTACCTGATGGTGCCCTGGGCGGACTTCAACCTCCTGCAGCTGCCCGACGACGCGGAGGAGAAGCAGAACGACTACGTGATGCTGTCCGACATCTTCCCCACCGGCTACCACGCCACCGAGATGGCCGGCGTCCAGCCCGGCGAAACGGTGGTCATCTACGGCGGCGGCCCGGTCGGGCTGATGGCCGCCCTCTCCGCGACCCTCAAGAACGCCAGCAAGGTCATGGTCGTCGACCGTCACCCGGACCGGCTCGCGCTAGCCGACAAGATCGGCACCATGCCGATCGACGATTCCGCCGTCGATCCCGTCGAGGTGGTGATGCGGGAGACGAACGGGCTCGGGGCCGGCCGGGGCTGCGAATGTGTCGGTTACCAGGCGCATGACCCGCAGGGCCACGAGCACCCGAACGCCACGCTGAACAAGCTCGTCAGGTCGGTCCGGTTCACCGGCACCATCGGCGTGTTGGGTGTCTACGTACCCGCCGATCCCGGTGGCCCGGATGAGCTGGCCCAGCACGGCGAGGTGGCCTTCGACTTCGGCCTGTTCTGGTTCAAGGGCCAGGCGATGGGCACTGGCCAGTGCCCGGTCAAGCGCTACAACCGGCACCTGCGCGATCTCATCCACACCGGCAAAGCGCACTCGTCGTTCATCATCTCCCACGAGCTCCCGCTGGAGCGCGCGCCCGAGGGCTACCAGCACTTCGACTCACGTGACAACGGCTGGACCAAGGTCACCCTGACGCCCTGAGCCTGATCACCAGGCACGATTCAAGGAGGTAGCAGTATGGCCGACGACAAGCTGATGCGCGGGCTGGGCTGGCTCAGCCTCGGTCTGAGCATCCCGCCACTGCTGATGCCAGAAGAGTTCGGCAAGGTACTCGGGGTCGGCGATGCCCCCCGGCACCGGGCCACTGCGGTGGTCGTCGGAGTGCAGGAACTGGTGGCCAGCGCCGGCCTGCTGGGCCAGGAGAGCCCGGCCTGGCTCTGGTACCGGGCCGGCGGCGACCTTATCCACATCGGGATGCTGGGGCGGGCACTGAAGAACCATGACGGGCGGGGGCTGGAG
>JBAPYC010000236.1:0-2820 GCA_049284535.1 Streptosporangiaceae bacterium | reverse complement strand
TTCCGTGGCGGGCAGCTGGAGGTAGCAGACCTGGCCGTGGGCCAGGCTGAGCGCGCGGGCGGTATCGGGATCTGGGTGGGTCATCGGTTCTCCGCTCGTCAC
Organism: Streptosporangiaceae bacterium; assembly: GCA_049284535.1. GTDB lineage: Bacteria > Actinomycetota > Actinomycetes > Streptosporangiales > Streptosporangiaceae > Palsa-504. The sequence continues at coordinate 2,718 of JBAPYC010000236.1, read as the reverse complement.
GGGTTCTCCGCTAGTCATGGGTTCTCCGCTCGTCAGGGGTTCTGCTCCGCCGGACGGCACTCGACCACGAAGCGGCCGGAGGCCTGGGTGCCTGCGGTAGCTACCTCCAGCCCGGCCTGCCGGGCCAGCTCAGTGAACTCGCTGAGCGTGTTCGTCTTGCCGCCCGCCACCAGCATGTCGATGCCCAGGTCGCGCGGGCTCACGTCGGCCGCGACGCCGCCGAGGACGGCGATCCGCCCGTGCGGCCGGGCGGCCTCGGCGCAGCGGCGCAAGATGGCCACGGTCGGCTCGTCGGGCCAGTCGTTCAGCACGCTCTTGAGCAGGTACAAGTCGGCGCCGGCGGGCAGCGGGTCGAAGAAGCTCTGCCCGCACGTCGTGACCCGGTCCGCCACGCCCAGGCTCTCCAGGATCTCCCCGGCCCGGGCGACCGTGCCGGGCAGGTCGACCAGGATGCCCCGCGCCTGCGGATGGCGCCGCAGCAGCGCGGCCAGCAAAGACCCGGTACCGCCGCCGACATCCACGACGGTGCGGACCGGGTCCCAGCCGCCGGCCAGCTCGACGTCGTAGTCCGGGATTCCGTGCCCGGCCGGCCCCATGAGCGCATCGAAGTCCGCGGCGACCTCGGGATGGGCGGCGAGGTCCTCCCAGAACGGCAGGCCGAAGACCTTGGCGTAGGCGGGCTGCCCGGTGCGGACCCAGTCCAGCAGCGTCCCCCACGTGTGGGCCATCCGGCCGCCGATGCCGTTCAGGTCCAGGAAGGGCACATCGGTGAGCTGGGCGGCGGGTGGGTTGACCTCGAACCGTCCCGGCGCGGGCTCGGCGAAGACGCCACGGGAGACCAGATGGCCGAGGACGGCGTGCAGCGAGGCGGGATCACAGCCGGCTGTCTGGGCCAGCGCGGCGATGTCGTCGTGGCCGTCCGCGATCAGCTGCGGCAGGCGCAGCGTGGCGGCCACCCGCAGGCACCACGGGGTGGTCAGGTCGAGCATCTGCTCGAGGTCCACGGCGGGTTGCCCCGGCGCGTCTTCTACCATCGTGAGGTGCTCCTTTTGTCCTTGCGGCCGGCTGCGCATCCGATCCTGCCAGGCGGCTGCGGCCGGCGTCTTGGCGAAAAAGGACATCAGGGGTAGGCGGATGCCAGTCGTCGCCCGCCGCCCGGGCCCGCCGCTGGACGGGCTGGTCACCGCGATTACGTGCCGGTACGGCGAGCAGCCGCATGCCTCAGTGGAGAAGATCCTGCCGTCGGCGGAGACCGGGTTGTGGGTCAACCTCAACCGGGATGCGTTCCGCTCATTCGGCGACGACGGCCGGATCCGCCGGGTTCCGGGCGCCATGCTGGCCGGCCCGTCCAGCCGCGCCGCAGCGTTCGAGTTCGAGCAGGGACACGCGCACGTGGCAGTGAGCTTCGCGCTGGGCGGGGCGGGCCGCTTCTTCGCGGCGCCGCTGCGCCTGGCGGCCGACGAACTGGTGCCGCTGGAGGTCCTGTGGGGCCGGGCCGGCGCCAGCCTGCGCGAGCGGCTGCTCGAGGCGGGGACACCGGACAACATGCTGGATGTGATGGAGGGCGTGCTGCGCCAGCACCTCGCGGGCACCCTCAGCCCGGATCCGGCGGTGCTCGCGGCGGCGGGCGCGCTGTCGCGGGGGGCGCGGGTGACGCAGGCCGCGGAGGACCTCGCCTTGCTGCCCAGGACGCTGCGGCGGCGGTTCACGGCCGAGGTGGGGCTGGGACCCAAGCGGTTCGGCCGGGTGCAGCGGATGCAGCGGCTCGTCCGGGACCTGGACGGGCGGACCGAGGTCGACTGGGCCACGACGGCCGCCGACCACGGTTACGCGGACCAGCCGCACCTGGCCGACGAGTTCCGCGACCTGGCCGGTGTCACCGCGACCGAATATCTGCGCTCCCGCATCAACGGCCCCAACCATTTGCGGTTCCCAGGGCTACCGGAGTTCTCAGGGCCGCCGGACCCGGCAGGCCTGTGACCCGGGCGCGTTGACGTGATCACTGTGACGATTCAGCGGCGTCGGTCGGCGCGGGGATGGCTCACCCAAGGTAATGAAAGCTGCAGGCAGGTCGTTCTGACGCTATGGGTGCCGCATTCATGCCATTGGGTCTCGGGCTGCGCGCAGGCGGGCGGGGCGTGCGGGACAGGTGAGGCTGCGGGGGTTAATGCTCGCGGGCGGAGGCTAGTTCGGTGCGGTAACGCTCGTAGTCCCGGAGCTCGCGGCCCACCGGTTCGAGGACCAGGTCGCTGGCCACGGCTCCGACCCGTCCCAGGATGTCGTGGACCGCCTGCTCGCGTTCGCGGTCGGCGGCCAGGACCACCATGTTCCGGCACCAGGTCGAGATCAGCCAGCCCAGCAAAAGCAGCGCCACCACCATGACCACGAGCCACGGCACCAGGGAAGTATCGCTGGCCAGCGAGGACGAGTGACCTGAGCCGGACGCCAGGATCAGCACGATCCAGACCAGGCCGGCCGCGATGAGCCCCACCAGCAGCCACTGGGCCAGCGCGACCAGCCGCCACCAGCTGGTGACCTTGTCTCGCGAGGGCAGTCCCCCGGCCACGGCCCGGCCCAGCGCCGCCTGGGCGTCGCCGGCTCGCGACCGCGCTTGCGCGCGCACCGTGCGGGACCAGGGCTCGGGCAGCGAGCCGCCCACCTCGGCGGCGAACTTGTTGATGGCGTTGTCGACGTCGGATCGCTGCGCCTGCGCGCTCT
>JBAPYC010000235.1:0-2318 GCA_049284535.1 Streptosporangiaceae bacterium | reverse complement strand
GTCCCGGTCTGTGTCGGCACTAGCAGGGTCGGGGGCACGATCCCGGCCGCCGGTCACCGCTCGGGTTCGGGGTCGGCCAGCCAGCCGAGCAGCTCGGTGTTCAGTACCTCGGGCCGCTCCTCGTGCGGGAAGTGGCCGGCCCCGTCGATGATCCGCCAGCGGTAGGGGCCCTCGACGTAACGTCCGGCCCCGCGGGCGGTCTGCGGCAGCACGCAGCTGTCCAGGGCGCCGTGCAAGTGCAGGACGGGGGCGCCGATGGCGGTATGCATGTGCCGCGCGTAGCGCAGCCCGTCGGGCCGGACGCCGCTGCGGGCCAGCCACCGGTGGTACTCAAGCGCGGAGTGCGCCACCGAGGGGATCTGCATGGCCCGGGCGTAGATGCTCTGGGTCTGGTCGTCCGGCCAGCCCGGCGCGGACCACCGCTCGAGCAGCTGGCCGACCCGGGCGGCGCCGTCCCGGACCAGGTGACGTTCGGGCAGGAGCGGCAGCTGGAAGCCGAGCGTGTAGCCGCTGTGGCGGCCCTGGCCGAGCGGGTCGGTGAACAGGGCGGCGCGCATCCGCAGCGGATGGGCGCAGGACATCACGGCCATCCGCCGGACCACCTTGGGGTAGTAGGCGCCCAGCGTCCAGGCGATCAGCCCGCCCAGGCCATGCCCGATCACGATGGCGTTGGCCTCACCCATGGACCGGACCAGCCCGGCCGCGTCGGCGGCCGCGGTGACCAGGTCGTAACCGCGGGGCGGCTTGTCACTGCCGCCGTAGCCACGCAGGTCGACCGCGGCAGCCCGGAAACCCGCGTCCGCCAGGGCGGCCAGCTGGTGGCGCCAGGTCCACCAGAACTCAGGAAAGCCGTGCAGCAACAGGACCAGCGGCCCGTCTCCCGCCTCGGCGACGTGGAACCGGGTGCCGTTGGCCGAGACGGTCCGGTGCGCCCACGGTCCGTCGATCTGGACCACGGAGTCGGCGCCCGCGGCCATCGTGCTCACCTCACTTGGGGGCGGTGATCTCAGGCTGCTGGCCGTCGTGGCGCAGCGCCTTGAGGTCCTCAGTCACGGTCTTCCGGGTGATGCGCAGCCCAGACAGGCCGCGCAGCCTGATGACCGCGATCAGCACGGCGATCGCGGCCAGCAGGACGCAGGTGCCGGCCGCGATCAGGAACGCCGCCCAGGTCCAGATGCCCAGCGCGACCAGCCCGAAGGCGTAGGCGATGCTGAGCAGCACGACGACCAGGCAGCCGACGAACACGGCCACCCCGCCCAGCGCGGCGGCTAGGCCGACCCGGCGGACGTCGCCCGTGAGCTCGGACTTGGCCAGGTCGATCTCGTACCGGACGAGCTGGCTCACATCCTTCGCCGCGAGCGCGACGAGATCCCCGAGAGACTGGTCGGCCCCGGCAGGTTCCGGTGTTTCGCTGCGGACCATCGAGTCCTTCTCCCATCATGCGGACCGCTGCCCGCGCGCCCGAATTTCGCTCGGGGCTTAGAGCATGTTTGGCCAAAGGCCAAGGCTAGCGTTGTTCACGTCCGTCATCGTTGACGGCACCCCCATGCCGGCGCGGCGTGTCCAAAAAAGGCAGCCGAGGCCGATAATACCCCGTTGTGTGACGATTCGCCGGGTTATGCGACGTGAGAGGCGTACTGTTACTCAGCTGAAATTGCGAGCGGCGCCCCCGCAGGGGCGCCGCCGCCAAGCCACGTCATGCCGGGCTACCAAGCGTGCACCTTCTCTGTCAGACAGGCCACCCTAGGGCTGGCCTGGCGTGACACGCCTCCCGCGGCTGGTCGCGCGTGGGTACCTGGCTGCCGTGCCCGGACGCTCCAGCGCCCGTATCACAGTTCTACGACGAAACCGCAGTGCAGGGAAGGCCTGAGGAGACGGATTCGTGATCTGAATGAGTCCCGGCGATCACATGCCGTGAGCCCGTGACAGTCGTCCAGTGTCCAAAACTGCCGCTCAGCCTGCACCGACGTGGATAGCGGCGGCCGGTTCCGGGATACACCGGAGGTTTCGGAGAGTATCCGCCGGAGCTAGTCTTACCAAGTAAGAACTCTACCGGTAGGTAGCAAAGTTCTTCATTGCCCCTACCAGAGCGGTTCGGTCTGTGTTGTAATTTGCCTTGGCTGAAGCTGCATCTGGCCGATCGCGGTTAGCCCGGGCTGTATATAAATCAGTGCTGGCAGTCGCATACAAGGGCCATTTGTGGATAAGCTTAATTATAAGGACGGAGCCGGCCTCCCCCCCCAGGGCCGGACCGTGCGCGCGGGCGCCGCTCTCCCCCCCGGCGGCGCCCGCCTCCTTTTCTCTGTGCTGTCCCACTC
>JBAPYC010000234.1:0-2727 GCA_049284535.1 Streptosporangiaceae bacterium | reverse complement strand
GGACCCGGTCGCGCCCGGGACCGGCCGCGCCGGGTACCCGGCACCGGGGCCATCCGCCAGTGTGGTGTCCGCTCGGCGCTGGTCCCGGCGGCGCAGGAACTCCCCGCCGAGCAGGATGACCCCGTTGATCATGAGGAAGATCGCCGCGGCCAGGGGCTTGGCGAAGAGCACCCGGAACGGGTGCTCGAGTGCCAGGCCCGCAATGCCGACGGGGATGGTGGCCACCACGATCAGCCAGGCCAGCTTCTGGTCCGCGGACTCGACCCGGCGGTGCGCGATGCTGGTGATAAACCCGCGCACTACCCGGACCCAGGTACTGGCGTAGACGCCCAGCAGCACGAGCGCGGTGGCCAGGTGCAGGCCGACCACGAAGGCCAGATAGGGGCTTTCCGCCCGGCTTTCCTGGCGCACCAGGGTGCCCCAGCTGCCGCCCAGCCAGGACGGAATCAACACGGTGTGCCCGAGGCTTGAGACCGGGAACAGCTCGGTGAAGCCCTGGATCAGCCCGATGACCACGGCCTGGGCATACGTCATGTGATAGATCGGGTCCATGGTGGGTTTCCCTCCCGCCGACCTGCACCAAAGCGCGGCGAACAGCTTAATACTACAAAGACTGTAGTAGTATTTCAGAAGTGCTGCGCCTCCGGGCTGGACAGCTCATTTCTCATCGGCTGCGGTTTCTGGTCTGCTGCTTCTGGTCTGCGTAGCCGGTTCCTCGTTGATTTCGGCTGTCGGCACCGGCCCGTGATTGCGGTTTGCGTGCCGCGCGTGCTGGATGAGGACCCACACGCCGATGGCCAGCGCGATGATCACGATCGCTGCTATCACGTAGGTCACGGCACGCAACGCGTCCGGGATCTGCTGCCAGCCGGCCCCGACCGCGTACCCGGCCACGGCCAGCGCGGCTGTCCACGGGATGCAGCCGATCGTGGTGTAGACCCCGAACCGGAGCGGCCGCATCCCGGCGAGACCCGCCGGCAGCGAGATGAACGTCCGGACCACCGGCAGCAGGCGACCGATGAGCACGGCCCGCGGCCCGTACCGATCGAACCAGCGGTTGGCCACCTCGATGTCGTGCTCGCGCAGCCAGACCCGCCCGCCCCAGCGGCGCAGCGCGGCTTGCCCGCCGTACCGGCCGACAATCCAGGCGAGGTAGCTGCCGACTACGTTGCCGGCCACGCCGGCCAGGATGACCAGGGCCAGGCTCAGGTGATGCCCCGTGACCGCCCCGGCTGCGAGTGCCCCGCCCAGGGGCATGATCAGCTCCGACGGCACCGGGATGCAGGCCGACTCGGCCACCATAAGGATGAACACAGCCAGGTAGCCGTAAGTCAGGATGAAATGCTGCATGGTCTCGCTCTCAGTCGGTGGGAGGCCTGCCGGCGGGGCCGCTGCGGCCGGGAGGGCCTGCGCCGGTGCGGAAATAGCGGCGCACGGCCATCCGCGCCAGCAGCACGCCCGCCAGCAGGGCCAGCGCGGCCAGTTCGTAGCTGCCGTACCGGGTGATGGCCGGGTAGAGCGTGGTGATGTGGCGGCCGGCCAGATAGCCGGCGGTGGTCCATACGCCGACCCACAGGGCCGCGCCGATCGCGTTCAGGAACATGAACCGGGGGAAGCGCATCCCGGTCATGCCGGCCATGATCCCGTTGGCCTGGCGCAGCACGTCGACGAACCGGGCAACCGGGACGATCTTGCCCCCGTACCGGGCGAAGAACTTCTCCGCCCGCGCCACCCGGTGCGGCGGGAGCAGCACGTACCGGCCGAACCGGGCCAGCAGCCGCCGCCCGCCGTGGCGGCCGATGGACCAGCCGATGCTGTCGCCTGCCACCGCGGCCACGAATGCGACCACGGCCACTACTGCAATGTTCAGCCGACCCGCCCCGGCGGAGACGGAAGCGGCGATCAGAACCGCCTCGCCCGGGACTGGCATGCCAAAGTCCTCCACCAACAGCAGGGCGCCCACCCCGGCGTAGCCGTACCGGTCCACATACGGCGCTATGGCTGCGAGCAGGCCGGGCAGCGCCGGAGCCGTCATCCCACTGCCCCGGTAACAGGGAGAACGGCACCGCGGGAAGGGATGAGCCCGGCGGAGGCGTTACCCGTGCGGAGTCGCGGCATGGCACAATCCTCTGCATGATGGTTCTACACCTTAGTAGAACTTCTACATGATTGTAGATCCTAATCGGAGGGATGGAGGACGCTGTGAACGACCGACGGGGCGCCGGGGAGCTGGCGGGCGAGGTGCTCGGCATCCTGCACGCGGCCGGGGAACCTTTGTCCCCAGCGGACGTGCGCGAGCGCCTCGGCGGGGACCTGGCGTACACCACCGTTGTCACGATCCTGTACCGGCTGCACACCAAGGGCATGCTGGCCCGGGAGCGGGCGGGCCGGGCCTACCGGTACACCCCGGTGGCCGATGAGCCCGGACTGGCAGCCCGCCGCATGGCCACCGTGCTGGCCGCCGAATCGGACCGGGAGGCCGTGCTGGCCAGGTTTGTGTCCGGCCTGTCAGACGAGGACGAGAAGGCGCTGCGGCGGATGCTCGGTGACGCCGGCGGCACGGGCCTGGGGTGAGCGGTGGACCTGGCCGTCTATCTCCCGCTGCTGCTGCCGCTGTGCGCGGCGGCGGGCGCGTGGCCGCTGGCCAGCCGCCTGCCGCCGAAGGTCGCCACCTGGCTGCTGACCGGTGCGGCTGTGGCCCTGGCCGCGCTCAGCACGGCCGTGCTC
>JBAPYC010000233.1:0-2974 GCA_049284535.1 Streptosporangiaceae bacterium | reverse complement strand
CCTTTGGACGTGCCGCCCCGCATCAGCATGCACCGCACCCCGCGGATCGCGGTCATGGCGCTGCTCGCGGTCACCCCGCTGCTCGCGGTCACGGCGCGATTCCGCCGGCGTCCTGGGCCTGTGCGGCGTCGACGTACTCCACGCCGCGCGCGGCCAGCTTGTCGCGCAGCCCGTACAGGTCCAGGCCGAGCTGGCCGTCGGCGAGCGCCTTGCGGGTCTGCTCCTCCTTGGCCACGCGGGCCCGGGCCGCCTCCAGGGCCGCGGCGACATCGGCCCTGGGCACGCAGACCACGCCGTCGTCGTCGGCGAGGACCGCATCGCCCGGCCGGATGATCTGCCCGCCCACCGTGATGGGCACATTGACCGCGCCCGGGGTCTCCTTGACCGTGCCCTGGGCGCTGACCGCCGCCGACCAGACCGGGAAGCCCGCCGCACGCAGCTCCGCCACGTCCCGCACGCCCGTCTCGATAATCAGGCCGCGCACTCCCCGGGCCGACAGCGAGGTGGCCAGCAGCTCACCGAACAGCCCGTCGGTGGACGGCGAGGTCGTCGTGACCACCAGCACGTCGCCGGCCTGGCACTGCTCGACCGCCGCATGGATCATGAGGTTGTCGCCGGGCCAGCACAGCGCGGTGACCGCGGTCCCGCCGATCCGCGCTCCGGCCTGGATGGGACGCAGGCCCGGGCCCAGGTACCCGGCCCGGCCGATGGCCTCGTGCACGGTGGCCACGCCGAGAGCGGCCAGCTGGTCGACCACGGCCGCGTCCGCCCGCGCTACACCGGTGACGATCACGCTGCGCATCGGCTTACCCTTCCCGTGACCTGGGCTGTGCGTGACCTGGGCCTGAGTTGCTGGCTCACCGGGCTTCCTCCTGTGCTTCGTCCTGCGATCCGGGGTTTTCGAGCAGGGCCGCGATGACGCTGTGCAGGTGCCGGCGGGTGGCCTGCTCGGCCTCGGCCGGCCGGCCCGCGGTGATCGCGGCGATGATGGCCAGGTGCTCGGGCAGGGACTCCTGCGGCCGCCCGGGCCGCAGCGACAGCTGAAACTGATGCCGCACCAGCTGCCCGTTCAGACGCTCCAGCAGGCTGGCCGCGACCGTCTGGCCGGAGAACTCGCGGATGAGCCGGTGCAGCTCGCGGTTGAGGGCGGAGTATTTCAGCGGTTCGCCGTCGGCGACGCTGCGCCGCATCTGGGTGCCCAGGTCGGTCAGCTGGGCGGCCTGCGCGGCGGTGATGTGCCCGGCGGCTTTGGCCGCGCACAGGCCTTCCAGGACCATCCGGCATTCGGTGATCGCGACGGCCTCGGCGGCGGTGATGGCGCGGACCCGGGCGCCGCGGTTGGGGATCCGCTCGACCAGGCCCTCGGCGGTCAGGTCGAACAAGGCAGCCCGCAAGCTGGCCCGGGTCACCCCGGTCATCGCGGCCAGCTCCTCTTCCACCAGCCGCTGCCCAGGAGCCATCTCCCCGGCCAGAATCGCCCGCCGCAGCCGCTCGCCGGCCTCCCGCCGCCCCCGCGCCCCCGCCAGCGGGAGCTGTCCGGAGGCCGAGCTCGGCCCAGCTTCGTCAACCGTTGGCATACTGCCGATCCTAGAAAATATCCAACAAAATTGTCAACAATCGCGGAGCGCTGCCATCCGGTAATGTTGGCCCGTTTCGCCGTGCCGAACCGGAGGTAGCGATGACCAGCCTGGCCCCGGCCGAACCGGCCAGCGCGGAAGCCCGGGACTGGCTCGGCCAGGCGTCAGTCGGGGACGCGGTCACCGAACTGCGGCCGGACTACACCGCCTTGATCATCGTGGCCGAGCACCTGCGGCCTGGTCCCACCGATGAGGCCGCGGACGCACTGCTGGCCGAGGCCGAGGCCGGCGCCCGGGCCGTCCTCGCGGGGCGGGCCGCGGCCGACCTTGAGCCGGTCGCCGCGTGGCGGCAGGCTTACCAGGCCTTCGGGGCCAAGCCGAAGCGCACCCGGCCCAGTGTCGAGGCGCTGCTGCGGCGGGTGGAGGCCGGCCTGCCGCGGATCGACCGGCTCACCGACATCTACAACGCCGTGTCCGTCCGGCACCTGCTGCCCGTCGGCGGGGAGGACCTCAGCCGGTACGCCGGACCCGCCCGGCTGGTGCGGGCGGCCGGGGACGAGCCATTCGACACCGTGCGCGACGGCGAGCCGGCCACCGAACACCCCGAGCCGGGGGAGGTGATCTGGCGCGACGACGCCGGCGTGACCTGCCGCTGCTGGAACTGGCGGCAGTGTGTGCGGACCCGGATCACGCACTCCACCACCCGGGCCATGTTCATCCTCGACGGCCTGGGCGAACTCGGGCCACAGGGCCTTCTGGCCGCCGGGCAGGACCTCACCGGGCAGCTGACCCGGCTGAATCCGGGCGTCCAGCTGAGCTGGCGCCAGATCGGCTCCGCCTGACCGGCCGCGCCTGGCCTGGCCTGCTCGCCGTTTGGTGATCGAGGCCCGGTACTCGCTCTGAGATCTGTTGAGGGCCTAACTATCTGAGCGTCCTGGGCGGGTGGTTGGCCGTGTTCTTTGACGATGTCGCTTCCCGGCCTGCTGCGGGCGGGTCAGGATCGTGATGTCCCGCGACGGCGACGCCGACTCAATCGCGAACAAGTTTCAGTGCCAGCCTGGGCACGACAAAGGATGCGAGAAAGATAGGCAAGAATCTCTTTCCGGTGCATCGGAAGGCGACGATCTCTTCCTCGGCGGCGTCGAAGGTTTGAGTGCTGCTCGAGTTTCGTCCATTGCGAACTTGCAGGGTGTGACGTCCAGGCTCGACTGATATCTCGATCGTGTGGTTCATTTCGACCGACCCGACCCGCTCACCGTCGACCACGACGTCGTACGGGCCACGACGGACCTCCGCCCCGATGGCCTTATGCGTCAATCTCAGCGTGGCCGACATTTGTTTATCTCCTCTTTCTTCGCCCTCGATCGCCAGAGCTCAGCTACGAGCGCGGTTATCCC
>JBAPYC010000232.1:0-1534 GCA_049284535.1 Streptosporangiaceae bacterium | reverse complement strand
GGCTCCTGGCCGGCAGGGCCGCGGGAAACGGATGCGCACTGAGAGCGACCGAACGACCCTGCCGGGCGGGCCTCAGCCTACATGTTGTATGTAAATGCAGGCAATGTTGGCAAACGCAGGCGACGTTACCGCAGGTCGGCGGGCGTGGGAACATGATCACCTATGTCCCTGCCAGACAAGCGAGACCGCATCAACCACCGCGCACCGCCGTTGCTGTGGCGGCAGGTCTATACCGACTTGCTCAGCGACATCCGCTCTGGAGTCCTGTCCGTCGATGACCGGCTGCCGAGTGAGTTCGAGATGGCAGAGCAGTACGGCGTAAGCCGGGACGTGATCCGCAGGACCAAGGAAGAGCTAGCCGGCGAAGGATGGCTCATCGTGCTGCAAGGACGCGGGACGTTCGTCACCCATCCCGACCGGAGCGATAGCAACTGAGCTACGTCTCCACTTCGTGACCCCCTCGCGGTAGCTATGCACTCGCAGATCGCCTAGCCCCAGGTGACTGAACCTGGGAATTCTCCCGCATATATCACTTCGTAGTGTGATGAACTGGACACGCTGATAAGCAGCGGGCGAGCGACCAAGGGAAACGGGCAGCACGCCGATGGCAGTGAGTCCCGCCGACGTGCGGGTGATCGTTGACCGCGTCTGCGCGCGTCCTGGAGTACTAAACGCCTGCGCCAGAGGCGACCTTGGCGCGGTCATTTCCGCCTTGCCTGCGGTCGGCGGCCCATGGACGTGGTGACCGGCTGGACCGGGCGCACCGCGTGCGCGTTGCAGGCCGCGCTGCGGCTGAGCAACGACGCGTTCGCCGCGCATCTGGACATCGGCGTGCGGACCATTGCGGACTGGCACCAGAAACCCGGCCTCCGGCCGCGACCGGATACGCAGCAGCTCCTTGACACCGCGCTCGCACGGGCCACGCCAGGCGTCGCGGAGCGGTTCGCCGTGCTGACCGGCCAGCCTCCCCCTGCGGTCAGCGCCCGGCAAGACGAGAACGGCGCGGCGGCGGACGCCGAGTATAGGCTCATCACCGATGAGAACGTCAGCGGTGCGCTGGGCTGCCTGGACCAGCTGGCGGCCTGGGAACCCGGAAGAGCCCGCCGGCAGGTGGCGGCACGGCTGGCCGGGCTGGACAGGCGAGACCTGCTCGACCGGGCGAGCCGGCGAAGGCGCGTCGGGCGACGTGGCGTCGCGGATGCCCTGGGCGCGTACTACCGGGGCCAGGCCGCTGCGCACGGCCGTTACGGCGCATACTGCGGGCACGATGGCACGGAGGTTGTGACCAGTGTGCTGACCTGTCCTGACTGGCTGGACCTTGGCTGTGCGCTGACGGCGGGCCATGACCGGCTCACGCTCGACGGCCAGGCCGCCGGCGGTGATGCCCCGCTTGACGCGTGGGCGGCCGACGCTGCCGTACAGCGGCTAGCCGAGACCCTCGCGGCCGGCACGCGGCTCGTGGACATGCCCTTGTACCGCCTGACCGGTATCAATGCCGGGAAGGACGAGATCAGCGGTTCCCTGGACATCACTC
>JBAPYC010000231.1:0-3379 GCA_049284535.1 Streptosporangiaceae bacterium | reverse complement strand
CTGAAGGAGCAACACAATGTATGACGAAACATGGGGAGATCCCAGAGAGCCGAGGGGACCGCGGGAGCGTCACGGCGGTCATCGCGGGCGCGGACGGACGCGCAGCATGCCAGGACCGGACGCGGGGCCATGGGGCCCGGGCGGTCCGGGTGGTCGCGGTCGCGGCGGGCCCGGCGGTGCAGGTTTTGAGTTCGGCATGCGCGGCGGGCCGTTCGGGCCGGGCCGGTTCGGCGGCCGTGGGCCGCGGGTGCGGCGCGGTGACGTCCGGGCCGCGATCCTCGACCTGCTGTCCGAGGGGCAGCCGTGGAACGGCTACCAGATCATCCAGGAGATCGGCGCGCGCACCCAGGGTGTGTGGCGGCCGAGCGCGGGGTCGGTATACCCGGCGCTGCAGCAGCTGGAGGACGAGGGCCTGATCGAGGCCCAGGCGAGCGAGGACCGGCGCCGGACGTTCACGCTGACCGAACAGGGCCGGACGTACGTCACCGAGCACGCGGACGAGCTCAGGTCATCCTGGGACGCCGTGACCGGCAGCGTCGACGCATCCGAGGTCCAGCTGCGGGACACCATCCGGCAGGTCGCCGTGGCCGTCACGCAGGTGGCTCAGGCGGGCTCGCCGGCCCAGGTCCAGCAGGCAGCCAAAATATTGGCTGACACCCGGCGGGCGCTGTACCGTATCCTCGCGGCAGACGAAGAGGAAGCGGGCGAGGGCACACAAGCGTGACTCCGGCGATCTCGGTCAGTGAGCTGACCAAGAAGTACGGCGACATCGAGGCGGTACGCGGTATCGGCTTCGATGTCGCCGCTGGAGAGACCTTCGGTTTCCTCGGCCCGAACGGCGCTGGTAAGTCGACCACGATCAAGATCCTGTGCACCCTGGCGGACCCGACCTCGGGTACCGCCAGGGTCGCAGGGTACGACGTGGTCGGCGACCGGGACACCGTCCGGCGCAATATCGGCCTGGTGTTCCAGGAAACCACGCTCGACAGCTACCTGACCGGCGAGCAGAATCTGCGCTTCCACGCCGACCTGTACGGCGTGCCCAAGGCGGCGTTCGCCCCGCGGCTGCGCCAGGTGCTGCAGATGGTCGGGCTGTGGGACCGCCGGGACAGCGTCGTCGGCACCTATTCCGGTGGCATGCAGCGCCGCCTGGAAATCGCCCGCGGGCTCCTGCACGCGCCGCGGGTGCTGTTCCTGGACGAGCCGACGGTGGGCCTGGACCCGCAGACCCGGACCTCGATCTGGGACTACATCAACGACCTGAAGAAGCGTGAGGACATCACGATCTTCCTCACCACCCATTACATGGACGAGGCCGAGCACTGCGACCGGATCGCCATCATCGATCACGGCACGATCGTGGCGATTGACACGCCCGAGGCGCTCAAGGCCTCGGTCGGCAAGGACCGGGTGCAGATCAGCACCGCGGACGACCAGGCCGCCATCCGCGCGCTGGCGGAGGAGTTCGGGGTCGAGGCAGCCATGCACGAGGGCCTGGTGACGTTCTCGGTGGAGTCGGGCGAGCACTTCGTGCCCCGGCTGTTCGCCGGCCTGCCGGTGGCCATCCAGTCGGTCAGTGTGTCCCGGCCCTCTCTCGACGACGTGTTCATGTCCTATACCGGGAAGACGATCCGCGACGCGGAAGCGACCATAGGTGACCGCAATCGCCGGATGGCGACGCGCTTCGGCCGACGATAGCAAGGTAGCGAGGCAGCGATGGCGACCAAAGATATCGAGGCGCAGGATGTCCTGCAGGCCGGCGAAGGCAACCTGACCGAGCTCATCCGGGTCGCGGTGCCGGAGCGGAGCATCCGCGCCGACCTGCGCGCGGTCAGCATCGTGTGGCGCCGCGAGCTGATCAGGTTCCGCAGCGACCGGCTGCGGGCCGTCACGTCCCTGGTGCAGCCGGTGCTGTTCCTGTTCGTGCTGGGTACCGGGCTGTCCCGGCTCGCCTCACACGGCCTGCCCGCCGGGGTGGATTTCCGGACGTTTATCTACCCCGGCGTGCTGGCCATGTCGGTGCTGTTCACGTCGATCTTCTCGGCCGCGTCGATCGTGTGGGACCGTGAATTCGGATTCCTGCGCGAGATGCTGGTCGCGCCGGTGCGGCGCTGGGCGATCGTGGTTGGCAAGTGCCTGGGCGGGGCGACCGTGGCCACATTCCAGGGCATCATCTTCCTGGCCCTGGCTGGCGTGGCGCATATCCCCTACGACCCGTTGCTGCTGCTGACCCTGGTGGGGGAGCTGCTGCTGCTGTCGTTCACGCTGACCGCGTTCGGGGTGATGATGGCCGCGAGGATCAAGCAGATCCAGGCCTTCATGGCCCTCACCCAGATGCTCGTGATGCCGCTGTTCTTCCTGTCCGGGGCGCTGTACCCGCTGAACGGGCTGCCCACCTGGCTTACCGTGCTGACCCGGATCGACCCGCTCACCTACATCGTGGACCCCATGCGCCAGGCGGTGTTCAGCCACCTGACGATCAGCCCGCTGGCGGTGCACGCACTCAGCCCCGGGATCACCTGGGGCGGCTGGCTGGTGCCAATCTGGCTGTGCCTGGCCATCGTGGCGGCGATGGGGGCGGTGATGCTCGGCATCGCCATCGCCGAGTTCCGCAAGACCGAATAACTGTCCGGACGTCCGGCAATCCCCGCGCGCATTTGCCTTTAAAGGTAAGCAGGTGCCGATCGTCCGCCAGATTTGCTCGTCTGTATAACGAAATGTGACGGACAATCGCGGCTGGGTATCTCAATCGGCCGCTCTGCGCACACTCCGGATATCTTCTGTATTGCACGCCACCCAGTCGCGGAAACCTCCCGGGCTTTGTGCGCATAGCGCACAGCTAACGGTCCCTAAATCGCACCTAGAGCGCAGAGTAAGCAATAGCCATGGCATAGGCAACTCTCAGTTGCCGTCTGTCCGGCTGCCCCGGATCCACCGGAAACCGGGCCGCCCCGGACCGCCCGCGCCGGGCCCGCCGAGGCGGCTGAGGAAATCCTCTAAGTTCCCTCTGCCACGCCAGAGCCCCGCTGCGCCGCCGGGGCCCCTGCCCCAGATCTCGCTGGTACCTCGTATACAGGAACCAAAAATCCACAGAGTCCCAGCATGGGACCAACCCGCAACGCTGGAGGACATGCCCGCCTTCACCACCGCCCGCATCGGGCCGCGCAGGAGGCCTGGAAGGTTATCCATCCGGCAAGTACCGCGAGCCATAGCGAAGCCACCTCAAAAGGCGGCGGAGTTAGGGCGACGCCGGGTGGCTACGGGGGCAAACCACCCGGCGTCGCGATCATCGGCGTTCCGACGGGGGCCCGGAACGCCGGCAGTGATGCTCCGACGGGGGACCAGAGCATCGATATGAATCGTACACGGAAACACCCCC
>JBAPYC010000230.1:0-13474 GCA_049284535.1 Streptosporangiaceae bacterium | reverse complement strand
ATGCGGAGCTGGTCGCGGCCGGCCCGGACGGGACCAGGACCATCCCGGCCGCCGAGTTTTTCACCGGGCCGTACAGCACCGCGCTAGAGCCGGACGAGATCCTGACCGAGGTCCGGCTGCCGGTCTGGCCGGGCGGGCACGCATTCATCGAGTTCTCCCGGATTCACGCCAACTTCGCAGTGGTGGCGGTGGCCGCGCTGGTGGACGCCGACGGCGACCGGATCCGGCGGGCCTCGGTCGCCCTGGCCGGAGTGGGCCCGACACCTGTCAGGGCTCAATCGGCCGAACGGGCTCTGCAAGGCACTTCCGGCGATGCCGAGGCGATTCGCGGGGCGGCCCAGGCGGCCACGGCGGACCTGTCCCCGGCCGGGGACCTGCACGCGAGCGCGGAAACCCGGCTCACCCTGGCCCAGGTCTATCTGCGGCGCGGGCTTGAGCTGGCCGTATCCCGCGCGCGGAACGAGAGGTGATCTGATGACTTCCATCAGCGTGACCGTGAACGGGCGGCCGCACACGGCGCAAGTCGAGCCGCGACGGCTGCT
This sequence comes from Streptosporangiaceae bacterium, assembly GCA_049284535.1. Taxonomy (GTDB): domain Bacteria; phylum Actinomycetota; class Actinomycetes; order Streptosporangiales; family Streptosporangiaceae; genus Palsa-504. The sequence continues at coordinate 12,932 of JBAPYC010000230.1, read as the reverse complement.
GGTCGACTTCCTGCGCGAGGACCTCGGCCTGGTCGGCACCCATATCGGCTGCGAGCACGGCGTGTGCGGCACCTGCACGGTGCTGCTCGATGGGCACAGCATCCGGTCCTGCATCACCCTGGCCGTGCAGGCCGATGGGGCCGAAATCAGCACGGTGGAAGGCCTGGCCGACGGCGCCGAGCTGCACCCTCTGCAGGACGAGTTCTCCGAGAAGCAGGGCCTGCAATGCGGTTACTGCACTCCGGGCATGCTGATGCGAGCCAGCGAGATCCTCGCCGGGAATCCGGATCCCAGCCCGGCCGAGGTGCGTGAGGCCATCGCCAGCAACCTGTGCCGGTGCACCGGCTACCAGTTCATCGTCGAGGCTGTGCTCGGTGCGGCCGAGCGGATGCGTGCCGCGAAGGAGACCGCCTCATGACCACCGTCGACCCCACCACGGGCAACCGTCTCGCCGCCGACCGGGCGGCCCGCGCCCCGGCGGTCCGCAAGCACTCCGCCGAACGGCGCTGGGTCGGGCAGTCGATCCGCCGGGTCGAGGACCCCAAGTTCCTGCGCGGCCGGGGCGGCTACATTGCCGACCGGATAACCCCCGGCACGCTCCAGGCGGCGGTGCTGCGCAGCCCGCACGCGCACGCCCGGATCACCGGCATCGACGTCGCCGCGGCCCAGGCCGCGCCGGGGGTGCACGCCGTGATCACCGGGGCGCAGGCGGCGCAGGTGTGCGACCCGATGCCCGACTTCGGTCCTGACCCGGCCAAGCACACGTGGCGCTGCCTGGCCGCGGAGAAGGTGCGGTACGTGGGCGAGGGTGTGGCCGTGGTGGTGGCGGACAGCCGCTACCTGGCCGAGGACGCGCTGGAGCTGATCGAGGTCGACTACGAGCCGCTGCCCCCGGTGGTGGACCCGGAGCGCGCCCTGGACGCCGGGGCCCCGCTGGTCCACGACGCGCTGGAATCGAACTGCGCCTACGAGCGCAGCTTTGACTTCGGCGACGTGGACCGCGACTTCGCCGAGGCCGATCTGGTGATCAAAGACCGGCTGCGCTGGCACCGGTCGGGCGGGCAGCCACTGGAGACGGTCGGGGCCATCGCCGACTACGATCCCGGCACCGGCGGCTTCGTCATCGAGACCAACACCCTCAGCTTCACCAGCTACCTGTTCATGGTGGCGAGTGCGCTCAAGGTCCCGGTCAACCGGCTGGACATCAGGCCGGTGCCGGCCGGCGGCAGCTTCGGCTCCAAGCTGTTCGCCAACAAGCCCGCGATCATCGCAGCCATGTGCGCGCGGGCCACCGGGCGCCAGGTGGCCTACATCGAGGACCGGGTCGACAACATCTCCAACTGCGACCATCACGGCTCGGACCGGCTCTACGACGTGGAGCTGGCGGTGATGCGCGACGGCACCATGCGCAGCATCAAGATCGACACCATCGACGACTACGGCGCCTACATCCAGTTCGGCGTGGGCCATCACGGCAACGCGCTGGCCCAGGTGACCGGGCCTTACACAATTGGCAGCGTCCGGTACCGGGTCCGGGCCGCGCTGACCAACAAGAACCAGCAGGGCGCCTACCGGGGCTTCGGCTCGGAGGTGAACAACTGGATGCTGGAGCAGATGGTGGACAAGGCCGCCCGCGAGCTGGACCTGGATCCGGCCGCCATCAGGCGCAAGAACTTTATCCGCGAGTTCCCGCATTACATCCCGACCGGCAACGTCTACGACTCCGGCGACTACGACCAGGTCCTGGACAAGGCGCTGGAGCTGGCCGACTACGGGCACTGGCGGGCCGAGCAGAAGCGGCTGCGCGAGCAGGAGGGCCGGTACATCGGCATCGGGCTGATCTCGGCCCAGGAGCGCAGCGTGTTCTCCGCCACCGAGTTCTGGTTCTGGTTCGACGAGCCGGGCGCCCCGGTCACCTCAACCCCGGAATCGGTGTCGCTGAAGGTCGACGCCACCGGCGGGATCACCGCCATCTTGTACTCCTGCGCATTCTGGGGTAACAGCCCGGAGACCATGGTGGCCCAGTTCGTGGCCGAGGAGTTCGACTGCGACCCGTACGACGTGGCCGTGGTATACCACGGCAGCGGGGACGGCCTGCCGGCCACCGGCCCGGGCGGCTCCCGAACCACGGTCATGCTGGCCGGCGCGGTCGAGGGCGCGGCCGGCAAGATCAAGGCCAAGGCCCGCCGGGCCGCGGCCCACCTGCTGGAGATCGGCGAGGACGACCTGGAGTGGGCAGACGGCGGCTTCGGTGTCCGCGGTGACCCCGAGCGGCGTAAGACCCTCGGCGAGATTGCCATCGCGCTGCACCTGTTCAAGCACAGCTTCCCGGCCGACATGACCAGCGGCCTGGACGAGTCGCAGGTGTACGACCACCCGTGGACCACGATGCCGTCGGCGGACCGCAAGGACCTGGGGGTGTTCTACCCGTTCATGGGGCACGCCTGTCACATCCCGGTGGTCGAGGTCGACATCGAGACCGGCGCGGTCACGTTCCTGCACTACGCGGCCGTGCACGACTGCGGCACGCTGGTGAACCCGCGCTCGCTGGCCGGGCACATCGTCGGCGGCACGGCCCAGGGCATCGGCACGGCGCTGTATGAGGAGTTCGTCTACGACACCGACGGCCAGCTGCTGTCCTCCAGCTACCTGGACTACCTGATCCCGACGGCCATGGAAGTGCCGGAGCTGGCCATCGGGCACGTGGAGACGCCCTCGCCGTACACCCCGCACGGGGTCAAGGGCGGCGGCGAAGGCGGCCGCATGATGGCCCCGGCCGCGATCAATACCGCGGTCAACGACGCGCTGGCCCCGCTTGGTGTCCGGCTGACCGAGCTGCCCATGACCCCCGAGCGGATCCTGGACGCCCTGCGAGCGGCCAGGAAGAAGGGATGAGCCCGCCGGTCGCGGTGGTGACGGGCGCCAACCGGGGCATCGGCCGGGCCATCGCAGTAGCGTTTGCCGGTGCGGGTTATGCCGTGCTGGCCAGCGCCCGCGACCCGGGCAGCCTGGCGGACACGGTGGCCGAGGCGGAGAAGGCGGCCGCGGCAGAGCCGGGTGGCGGCACAGCCGTGGCCGCGGCCGGCGACGTTCAGGACGAGGCGTCCATGGCGGCGCTGGCCGCTGCGGCGCAGGACCTGGGCCCGGTCCAGGTGGTGGTGGCTAACGCCGGGGTGGCCGGGCCGACCGCGCCGCTGCACGAGATCACGCTGGAGCAGTGGCGGGACACCATCGCCACCGACCTGGACGGGGTGTTCCTCACCTTCCGCGCGTTCATACCCGGCCTGATCGCACGGCGGTCCGGCGCCCTGGTCGCCATCTCCTCGATGACCGGCAAGCGCCCGCTGCATGGCCGCACCCCCTACGCCGCGGCCAAGATGGGCGTGATCGGCCTGGTCCGCACGCTGGCCACCGAACTCGGGCCGTACGGCGTCCGGGTCAACGCGGTCAGCCCTGGCTATGTGGCCGGACCGCGGATGGACATGGTGGTCCGCAAGCAGGCCGAGGTCCGCGGCGTTCGGCAGGAGCAGGTCCGGGCCGAAGTCAGCAGCGGATCCCCGCTGGGCCAGATGGTGACGGCACACGACGTAGCCGCGGCCTGCGTGTACCTCGCGTCCGCGCCCGCGATCACCGGTGAAGACCTGAACGTCACCGCCGGCGTGGTCATGTACTGAGTACCCCGGAAAGGAAACCCATGAAGATCGTCGACCTGTCCCAGGACATCTACGAGGGGATGAAGGTCTATCCCGGGCACCTGAAGACGGTCCAGTTCGAGCACGCCACGCACGAGGAGACCGCGCCCCGGTTCGAGGGGGGCTTCTCCTTCCAGACCACCGGGTTCATGCTCAACGATAACGGCCCCACCCACTGCGACTCCTTCTCCCACCTGGACCCGGATCCGTCCGCGGAGACCATCGACCAGATGCCGCTGGACCTGTTCTACGGGCCCGCGGTGTGCCTGGACATCACCGGTTTCGCGCCGCGCACGGACATCACCGCCGAGGACCTGGACCAGGTGGAGGCGGACTCAGCCGTGGAGGTCAGGCCGGGTGACATCGTGCTGTTCTACACCGGCACCTGGAACAAGTTCGCCGGGGACAAGCGGTACCTGAATGATTTTCCCGGGCTGGGCGAATCGGCGGGGGAGTGGATCGTGCAGCGCCAGGTCAAGACGTTCGGCGTGGACAGCCCGACCCCGGACAACCCGGCCAGCGTCAGCTACCCGATCCACATGATGTGCCGCCGCGAGCACATCACCCACTATGAGAACCTGGCCAACCTGGATCAGGTGGTGAACACGCGGTTCACGTTCGCCGGGTTCCCGCTCAAACTGCTGGGGGCGCACGGCGGCCCGACCCGGGCGGTGGCGCTGATCGGCTAGCCCGTTCGGCCGTGTGCATTCAGGAGCGAGATAGATGATGGCACCTGGCTCCGTGCCTGGAAGGCCCGCCCATCGGTCACCGCCATCCACGGTGGCGAGCAACGCTCAGCTCAGTGACCCATGACCTTCATGCCAGCCTCGTCCTTCTGCATGCCGGCGACCACCTCGGCTCGCACGATGTCCTCCAGCAGCGTCACCTCGGCGGCGTCCAGCGACACCTCGCCGGCGGCAACGTTTTCCCGCAGGTAGGTCCCCCGCTTGGTCCCGGGGATGGTCAGGATGTCGTCGCCCTTGCCCGGGCGTCAGGCGCGGATCAGTGGCAAGTCGCGTCCTGGAGCAGGGAGTGTCGACCTCTCTTACGCCTACCGACTGCGTGACCCCCAGACGCTGGCGCATGCGTTTCTTAACTCGGTCCTGTTCCTGGACTACGACCGGGTCGGCTTCCCGTATCCGGTGATCCCATTCCAGGTCAACTGCTACGGCAGCTACGTCATCGCCCGGCACGGCGAGCCGGCCCGGTTCGGGGTGGCCGAGGACCCGTCCGAGCTCGACCCGCCCGGCCCGACGCCGCAGCGTGCCATGCAGGTCGGCGCCGCCTTTGCCCGGGCCGCGCTGGCTTCGCCCTACCGGGTCGCGGTGATCGGCTCCTCCAGCTGGTCGCACGCGTTCCTGCACGACAAGGCCTGGCGGCTGTACGCCGACATCGGGTCAGACCTGAAGTTCTACGAGGCGCTGCAGAACTCCGACTACGGCTACTGGGCCAAGGCCACCACCGCCGACCTGAACGCATCCGGCCAGCAGGAGATGCTCAACTGGTTCTGCCTGATGGGCGCGGCCCAGGAGCTCGGGGCGAAGCCGGTCTACACTGACCTGGTCACCACCTATACGTTCAACTCGTCGAAGGCGTTCGCCATCTTCAAGTGACGCGATCTCACAGGAGATCGGCCGCGGGGGAGTGGGCCGAGGACGGGAGAGGTGACCGCAGGTGAAGGAACTGGCCCGGTTTCGGGACAAGGTGTGCGTGATCTCCGGCGCTGGGCAGGGCATCGGGTTGGCCACCGCGCGGCGCATGGCCGCCGAAGGTGGCACCCTGGTGCTGACCGGCCTGTCCGGGGCGGCGATCGAGGCGGCCACCGCCGAACTATCGGCCCAGGGCACCGAGGTGCTCGGCCTGATCTGTGACGCCGGGGACGCCGCGGCCATGACCGCCATGTTCGATCAGGTCCGCTTCGAGGTGGACAAGTCGCTGTGGACGGCGCTGGTCTGCTGCCGCACGGTACTGCCCTTCATGATCGAGCAGGGCAGCGGGTCGATCGTCAACGTCGGCTCCAACTCCCCGCGCGGCATCTACCGGGTCGCCTACGCCTCGGCCAAGGGCGGGGTGTTCGCGCTGACCACCGCATTGTCGCTGGAGGTGGCCCGCAAGGGCATCCGGATCAACTGCGTGGCCCCGGGCGCGACCAAAGTCGGGGACAGGATCACCCCGCGCTCCAGCGCCGCCGAGGAGGCCGAGAACGCCCAGTGGATCGACGAGCTGTTCTCCATGCAGGAGGCACACATCCCGATGGGGCGCTGGGGTAACCCGGACGAGCAAGCCGCTGCGATCGCCTTCATGGCCAGCGGTGACGCCTCGTTCATCACCGGCCAGATCCTGTCGGTCGGCGGCGGGCTGACCGTCCCGTGACCGGCGCCGTCGCCGGGCTGATCGACTGGCACAACCACATGCTGGCTCCGGGCCTGCAGCCGCCGGCCGGGGCGAGCGGAAAGTGGCCGGGCATCCGGTCCAGCGGTGGCGGCTACCAGCTCACCCTGGGCGGCAGCTTCTACCGCGACGTCGACACCCGCACCTTCCAGGCTGAGCCGCGGCTGGCCGACATGGATAACCTGGGCGTCCAGCTGCAGGTGCTGTCGGCGCCGCCATATGCGGTCGCTTTCGACGGGCCGCCGGCCGAGTACGCGGTGCTGGTCGCTCAGCAGAACGAGTTCCTGGCTGAGATGGTCGCCGCGCACCCCGACCGGTTTGCGCTGCTGGCCATGCTCCCTTACGGCGACGAGGCGGCGGTGTCGGCCGAGCTGAAGCGGCTGGCCGGGTACCCGGGGGTGGCCGGGGTCTGCCTGACCCCGAACCGCGATGACCATCTCTGCGAGCCTGAGCACCGCGACCTGTGGCGGACGCTGGCCGCGGCCGGCCACATCGTCTTCGTGCATCCGGCCGACACGGCGATGTGTGCGGCCGACCTGGCCAGCGGCTCGGTGTTCGGGGCCGGGATGCCGTTCTCCACCGCGCGCATCGCCACCCGGCTGATCACCTCGGGCACTCTCAGCGAGGTCACCGAGCTGCGGGTGCTGCTGGCTCACGCCGGCGGCGCGCTGGCCGCGACCATCGACCGGCTGACCCGGGGCTGGCAGATGGGCCAGCTGCCGCAGCTGACCGAGTCGCCGCTGGCGATCGCCCGCCGGGCCTTCTGGGTTGACGCGATCGCCTACGCCCCGGCTCCGCTGCGGGCCGCGCTGGACGCCTTCGGGGCCGGCCGGATGGTCTATGGCAGCGACTACCCGTTCGCCGCGCTGCTGAGCCCGGACGAGCTGGCCAGCATCGACCCGGCCGCCCTGGAGCTGGTCGCCACCAACGGCAGAGTGCTATTGCAGGAGACCACCGGGCAACGGATCTGAACGATCCCGCGAGGACCTGTCCGGACTAAAACTGCCGGACGGGCGGCCGATTCCGCACCCGGCCGCTCCCTGCCTGTCCCGGCTGCTTTTAGAGTTGCCCTGTGAAGTTCTCCCTGTGGCCCCGTAACGACCGCGTGCCCGCTGATCTCCTGGAGGAGGTGCGCACCGCGGACAGCAACGGCTGGTACGGCGTCTGGCTGGCCGATCACTACATGCCCAATACCGGTGACACGACCCCTGCACGCGGCGACACCTACGAGTGCTGGGCTCTCCTGCCCGCCGTGGCTGCGGTAACCGAGCGGATCCGGATCGGGACCCTTGTCTCGCCTACGTCGGTCCACCATCCGGCCCTGCTTGCCAATCGAGCCGCTACGATCGACCGGCTCTCGGCCGGCCGGATGGTCCTCGGGCTCGGCGCGGGCTGGCAGATCAACGAGCACCATGCCTACGGCATCACCCTCGAGCCGCCCGGGAAGCGGGTCAGCCGGTTCGGGGAGGCGATCGGCATCATTCGCTCGATGCTGGCGGAAGACTTCACCACGTTCCAGGGCGAGTTCTATGAGATCACCAGCGCCCCGTGTGACCCCAAGCCGGTGCAGTCGCCGTTGCCGTTGCTGGTCGGCACTCGCGGGCCGCGCATGCTTGGCATTGCCGCCCGCCACGCGAGTGAGTGGAACACCTGGAGTGCCCCGGACCTGGCCGGCCGGCGTGCGGGACTGCTCGAGGCCTGCGACAAGGCCGGCCGTGACCCTGGGACGATGTGGACCTCGGTCAATGCCCTCATCGACCTCGACGTCAGTACTTCGCCGCCAGGCCGGCCCGCCATCGCCGGCCCGGCGCAGCAACTAATCGACCAGCTCGGGCAGTACGGTGACCTCGGCTTTGATGAGTTCATCCTGCCCGACTGGAACCTCGGCGACGACAAGGCCGAGCGCGCCGACAACCTAGCCCGGATCAAGACCGAGGTATTCGACCAGCTGCCGGCCTAGGGCTCACCCCAGGGAATTATGCGCTCTCGCACGCGTTAACATGAGCAGTACCCAAGAACCGACCGGTCGTCCGACGGCGACTTTCCCGTGCCGTGGTCACCTGCCCACCCATCTACCGGCGGTTCCGGGTCCGTGTGAGACGCTTGCCGAGGCCCGCTGCGTTGATCCTTGGAGATCCGCAAGTCGGCTCGGCATTCGAAGCACCCGGCTCTGCGCCCGGGACGTCCCCGCCCCGTTCGCGGGACTGTGCGGCATGCTGCCGTGGCCACCGTGCCGCGGCATTTAGAGGAGGAGTCTGTGGCTCGACCAGGCCAGCGCCAGACGGGCGCTCGCCGTACCGCCCCGCGGAAGCAGCAACGTGCCCGCCACCGCGGCGACGTCGTCTCGGTGCTCTCCCGGACCGCCCGTGAGCTTGAGGAGGCTGCCCGGCGCGGCCGCGTGACGCCTGCCGTGCGCACGAAGTTCCAGGCCGTCGCCATGCTGCTGCGGGACGAGCGCGCCCGCGTCCGGGCCGCGGCCGGAACCGACAGCCGCCGGGCCGAGCAGCTCAAGCGCCTGGACGGCATCGCGACCATCCTCGCGACGACGGCCGTCCGGGACGCTGGGCTCCTAGCGCTGCTCGCCGAGGACTCCGGCGTCTCCGAGGCGGCCCGGTCGCTCAAGGTGGAGATGGCGCGGGATCTCGGCATCGAGCCTGCGCCCGAAGAGATAGCGCCGGCGGAGACCGCGACCGCTCCCGCCCGCACGGAGCTGCGGGTCGTGCCGCAGTCGGTGATCTCCCGGCAGATGGCGAACCCTTTCCTCGCCCCCGACTTGTCCGCCGTTCCGCAGCGCACCTCCCGTCCGCGCCGCCTGGCCAGCTGGGAACTGCTCAACCCGCTGCTGAGTTCCTTCGAGCGCGCCGGCGAGGGAGCCCCGGCGTGCATGGAGCTCCCGGCGCCGACAGCCCGGTTCACGCCGCCGGGCCTGGAGCTGATGCCGCACCAGGGGCAGCTGGTCGCCGCGGCCGCGGCCGGTCACCGGACCTTCCTGCTGGCCGACGAGCCTGGCCTGGGCAAGACAGCCGAGGCGCTGCTCGCCGCGGAAGCGGCAAATGCCTACCCTCTGCTCGTCGTGGTGCCGAACGTCGTCAAGACCAACTGGGCCCGTGAGGCGGCCCGCTGGACGCCGAACCGCCGGGCCACCGTGGTGCAGGGCGACGGCGACACCGCCGACGGCTTCGCCGACATCGTCGTGATCAACTACGAGGTGCTCGACCGTCACATGGGCTGGCTCCGGGACTTCGGGTTCCGCGGCATGGTCGTGGACGAGGCCCACTTCATCAAGAACAAGTCCTCGCAGCGCTCGCAGCATGTCCTCGCGCTCTCCGACCGCATCCGGTCCTATCCGGGACGCCCCCTGCTGATGGCGCTGACCGGTACCCCGCTGATCAACGACATCGACGATTTCCGGGCGATCTGGCAGTTCCTCGGCTGGATCGACGAGGCCAACCCTCTCGGCGAGCTGGTGGACGCGCTCGAGGACACCGGCCTGACGCCCGCCGACCGTGGCTTCTACCCCGAGGCGCGCCAGTGCGTGATCGACCTCGGCATCGTGCGCCGCCGCAAGCTCGACGTGGCCGCCGACATTCCCGCCCGCCGCATCGCCGACCTCCCGGTCGAGCTGGACGGTCCGGCCGGCCGGTCGATCCGGGCCGCCGAGCGGGACCTGGCCGGCCGGATGGTGGCACAGTACGAGACCGCGCTCGCGAACCGGTCCTCCCATGCCGGGGCCGAAAGCATCGACCACGACCTCGTCCGCCGGGTGGCCCGGTCGGAGCTGAAGGACGTGAAGAAGCAGTCCGGTGAGAACGTATTCACCATGATGCGGCGCATCGGCCAGGCCAAGGCCGAACTGGCCGCCGATTACGCGTCGCAGCTGGCCCGCAGCGCCGGCAAGGTGGTCTTCTTCGCCAAGCACATCGACGTGATGGACGCCGCCGAGGAAACCTTCACCCGGCAGGGGGTGCGCTTCGCCTCGATCCGTGGCGACCAGACGCCGACGGCCCGGCAGGCGAACATCGACGCCTTCACCAGCGACCCGGACGTCGCGATCGCGGTATGCTCGCTGACCGCGGCCGGCGTAGGCATCAATTTGCAGGTCGCCTCGAACATCGTGCTGGCCGAGCTGTCCTGGACCGACGCGGAGCAGACCCAGGCCATCGACCGCAGCCACCGCATCGGCCAGGCCGAACCGGTCACCGCGTGGCGCATCATCGCCGCGCAGACCATCGACGCCCGGATCGCCGAGCTGATCGACAGCAAGGCGGGACTGGCCGCCCGGGCGCTGGACGGGTCGGACGAAGAGGTCTCGTCGGCCGACGTGCAGCTCGATGCGCTCGTCGCGCTGCTGACCGATGCGCTGCGGGCGGGATCACCGAATTCGAACTGACAGAGGTCATCACTCCCGGCACCGGCATGGACTCCCCAGTAATCCCAGCCGCCCATTGGCGTGTGGCCTGGAGCCGGGTCGTAGACTCCCGGTATGGCTGGAGCTTCGGTGCAGCTGTGACCGGGTTCCCGCGCGGCCTGGCCGCGTTCTCCTTGGCGGGCAGGAAAGCGCTGATCACCGGCGGGAACCGGGGGCTGGGGTTCGCGTTCACCCAGGCGCTCGCCGATTGCGGCGCCTCGGTCGCGTTCATCGGGCGCAGCACGCAAGCCAACGACTCGGCGATCCAGCGCCTGGCGGATGCCGGGGTGCAGGCTCACGGCATCCGCGCCGACCTGTCGGACGATGAGGATGTGCAGCGCAGCGTGGATGAGGCCGCTGAGGTGCTCGGCGGGCTGGACATCGCGGTGAACAACGCCGGCACGTGCTTCCACACCCCGGCGTGGGACGCGACGGACGAGCAGTGGCAGCAGGTCTTCGATCTCAACGTGCGCGCGGTGTGGAAGGTCAGCCTGGCGGCCGGGCGCCACCTGCGCGCCGCCGGTGGCGGCTCGATCGTCAACATCGGCTCGATCTCGGCCTTGGTCGTCAACCGGCCGCAGGCGCAGGCGCCCTACAACGCCTCCAAGGCCGCCGTGCACCAGCTGACCAGATCGCTGGCCGCCGAATGGGCCCCGGACAACATCCGGGTCAATGCGGTGGCGCCGGGCTACGTCAAGACTGAGATGGCCCCGGTCGACCGGCCGGAATTCCGCTCCAGATGGATCCAGGATGCCCCGCAGCAGCGCTATGCGCTGCCGGAGGAAATCGCCCCGACCGTGGTCTACCTCTGTTCTCCCGCCGCTGCGTTCGTCACCGGATCCGTGCTCGTCATCGACGGCGGCTACACCATCTACTGATCGGGCGCCGTCCCGCACCCGGGAGGGACACCTCTGTTTGACCCAGGCACCATCGTGCGGCGACGATCATCGCGTGCCGTTCCCATGGCAGCCGCAGGGATATACGAGGACCTGCGCACGATGCGGTTCAATCTGGCATGTGCCCCAGTCGGCAAGGCGGTGGTGGCGCAGCAGATTTGTCTACAGGTTCTCGGCCAGGTTCGTGATGATCGCCGGGCTGTCCATGGGCGGCGATCCGGCCAAGATTGACGAACTGGTGGAGTCGATCTCAGCGCGGAAGCGCCAGGCGGAGTCGCTTCGCCATTGTCCCGAATGCGGTTTTGATCACTTCACGCAAAGGATCGGGTAGCTGGCGGAGACAGACACCAGCGGATGCGTACGGACCACTCGCCGCAGGTCCTTTCCTAAGCCCCGCTCGCTCATCGGATGGATGTCAGTAGCCGAGGTCCGGGTCTACCTGGCCCAGGAGCTCGTGGCCTGCTGCGAGCCGCCGGACGTTCTCGGTGATACGGGCGGCGAGGAGCGGCTCGGTCATCTGCTCGGTGTCGGCGGTGTGCGGGGTGATCAGGCAGTTCGGCAGATCCCACAAAGGATGACCCGCGGGCAGCGGCTCGGGATCGGTCACGTCCAGGGCCGCGCCGCCGATCTGGTTCGAGTCGAGCGCCCCGACGAGCGCCTCAGTATCGACCAGCCCGCCCCGGGCCACGTTGACCAGCCACGCCTGCTCGTCCATCATCTCGAGTTCCTCCGGCCCGATCATCCCGCGGCTCTGAGGGGTGAGCGCGGCCGTGAGCACGACCGCCCGGGCACCGGCCAGCGCCTCACCCAGCTGCGAGGGCGTCACCGTCCGGACGGCGCCCGCGACCGGTTCGGCGCGCCGGCGGACGACCGTCACCCGGACGCGGAACGGCTCCAGCAGGCGTAGCAGCGCGACCGTGATACCCCCGCCACCCACGACGGTGACAGGCTGCCCGAATAGGGTCTGCGCGGCGGGCTGCCCCCACGAGCGCGCACGGGCCCGCTCAGGAAGGCGGCGCAGCCCGGCCAGTAGCAGCGCGAGCGCGTGCTCAGCCACCGGCTCGGCGTAGGCACCCTTAGCCGATGTCCACCGCCGCTTACGGTCCAGGACACCAGCCTCGGCCACCCGCTCGATACCTGCCATCGGCAACTGCACCCATGAGATCTCCGGATAGGCCCGGAGCACGTCCCGGAGTTCCTCCACCGCGCCCGGATCGGTCCACACCAAGCCCGACGGCTTCTCATCCAGCCCGGCCGGCTCCCCGCCACCTCGGCGGATCGCATCCACCGCCCACGCCGCTTCCCCCGGGGCGACGGCAACCCGGATCCTCGCTCGCTCCATGACCTACACCTACCCAGCCGGGATCAGCCTGCCACCCCGCGCCGGACGCTTCGAAACGCCCCTCCTTAATATCCCCGTCGGCTCTCTCCAACTCCTCTGAGCCGGGAGACTCCTGCCAGCCGCACCTCTCGCGGCCTCGGTTACGGCTTCGGGCCCTGGTGGGACGGCGTGTGGCGCTGATCGGGGACAATGTGATCCCGGTG
>JBAPYC010000229.1:0-2631 GCA_049284535.1 Streptosporangiaceae bacterium | reverse complement strand
GCCGGGGCACTGTGCTGCTGGTGGAGACGGACCTCGGGGCCGGGACCATGCTGCTGGAACGGCTGGATCCGGCGCGGTCGCTGGCCACCTTGCCGCTGGCCGAAGCCAATCATCATGCGGGCAGGATAATGCGCCGGCTGGCCGTACCTGCCCCCAGCTGGGTGCTCAGCACCGGCGAGCTGGTGCGGGACCGGCTGGCCACGCTGAAGTCGGACTGGGTCGCGCTGGGCCGTCCGGTGCCGGCCGGAATGCTGGCCGCTGCCTGTACTGCTGCCGAGACCCTGACCTCCGCCACCGGCGACCGTGCCGTTGACGCCGCGCTGCACCACGAGCAGGTGCTCGGGGGGGAGCGGGAACCTTGGCTTACCGTCGACCCCTGCCTACTGCGCGGCGACATCGGGTACGACCTCGCCCGCTGCCTGTGGGACAGGCTCCACGAGATGCCCGACGCCGCGACGATCAACGAGCAGCTGGACATCATCGCCGACGCTGCGAGCCTCGACCGGGAACACGCTCGCCGCTCAGCGATCTTCCGCACCATCGACTACTGGCTGTGGGGTCTCCAGCATGGATTCACCGAGGATCCCCTCCGCTGCCGGCGTCTCGTCACCGCGCTGCTTCAGTGACCCGCCCTTCCCTCCCACGGGGGATCACGCGTGGCAATGATGGATCGCTACCTCATATCGCACGTTCTGCGGCCTGGCCTGCGGTTCCTCGTCCAGGCGGGCCGACCGGACGGTATGCGGGATGCTGGCCGGCGCGGGACTGTCGCGGTGCTGGCCGCATGACCGGGCGCACCAGTTCTTCTCCGGTGCCCGCTGGAATGCCGATGACCTGGGCCTGCCGGCAGCCAGGCTAGTCGTGGCACTGCTGGCCCCGACCGGGCAGCCTGTCACCGTCGCGATCGACGACGGTTGTATGCCGGTATCAGGCCGGTGTCACCGACTGAAACTGGGCTGATACCGCTGGCATGGCGGTCGACGTCGTCCTGGACGGGACCGCCGCGCTGGAATGGTGGTGCCACCGGGCCGGCGAGCCCAGCGGCATAGCGCGGGTACGGAGGTCGACATCATGGCGACGCTGATCTTCCCTGGCGGTGGTCCGCCGGTCAGAGTCGCCGGCACCGGGTTACAGTCCCACCCTTCCGTCGATCCGTTCTCGCAACAGGTCGGCGTGGCCGATATGGCGGGCGTACTCCTCGATCATATGGACCAGTACCTCCCGTAGGGACACCTGCCCGTGATGGCCGCCCCGGCCGACGTAGGGCCTGGTGAGGTCCAGATCAGCGGCTTCATCAAGGAAACGCTCGGCGAAAGCAACCTCGTCCCTCCAGTGGTCCCAGGCCAGCGCGACAGTGGCCGGTTCGGCCACGGCGTCGCTGAAGGCCCGGTCGTGGTCGTCCCCGGCACTTGCCCGGTAGCGGGGCGGGGCGTCCACCCCGGCCATCACTTGCCGGAACCAGTACCGTTCGGCGTCGGAAAGGTGGCGCACCAGCCCGAGCAATGACAGGTCGGAGGGCTCGACCGAGCGGCAGGCCATGGCCCGGGCGTCCAGGCCCGCGCACTTGAGCTCCAGCGTGAGCCGGTAGTCGCGCAGGTACCCTGCGAGCACGGCGCGCTCGCCGCCGTGATGGACGAAAACGCCGCCGATCCCGCGCGGGTCAGCATCAGGGCCAACGAACATGTCTTGCCACCCGAATCGGCGCTCGCCTTTCCGTTCGCCCCCGGGCACGGGTTGGTTATCAGCCGGCTGTGATGTGGCAGACATACCCGCCAGTATGGCCGACTGGCAAGACGCACCGCCCTGGGTGCAGCAGCCCGCGTGCCGCGGCGGCCAGGGCCGCTCGGTTGCAAGGCGACAAGCCAACGCCAGGGAAGTAATCGGTACCAGCCGGATCTGGAAGACAGCGCCGGGAACACGGAGGCGGCGCGGAGCGAGCACGAACGTGCAGGCAGCCGGGGGGACTGAGACGGAAACGCGGCGCACAGCTTCCGCACGCGCGGGCGCTGCGCTGTGCGGTCGGTGTCTGGGGCCTAGTGGGGGGTATGGACCGGGGCCAGACGCAGTCCGGGTCCGGGCAGGGCAGGTCCATCCTGGTTAGTAGGCCTGGCTTCGGCGTTCGATGAGAATGACGTCGCGCCATTGTCCGTGGTGCTGTCCGATGCGTTCTCTGGTTCCGACGATGCGGAATCCGGCGGGGCCCGGTACAGCGCCATGCTGGCGGTGTTCTCGGGGAAGATGCCGGATTGGATGGTCCAGTTGCCGGCGGCCTCGGCGGAGGGTAGCGGGTCCCGCTATAGCGGGGTGCAGCCGATCAGGGCGCCGATGGCGGCCAGGGCCTGGGGGCGGGCCCGGTAGTACACCCAGACGCCGCGCTTGTCCCGGTCGACCAGGCCTGCTTCGTGGAGCACCTTCATGTGGTGGCTGATGGTGGGCTGGGACAGGTCGAACGCGTCGTTGAGGTCGCAGCCGCAGGCCTCGCCGCCCTCATGCGAGGCGACCAGGGACATCAGCCGCAGCCGGACCGGGTCGGCCAGGGCCTTGAGCAGCGGGGCGACCCGCTCGGCCTGCTCGATCGACAGCGGCTGGGAGGTCAGCGGCGAGCAGCACGCCGCCGTCTCCGCCGGGGTC
>JBAPYC010000228.1:0-4072 GCA_049284535.1 Streptosporangiaceae bacterium | reverse complement strand
GGTGCGCTCGCCCCCGGGCGGGAGCTGTCGCTGCGCGAGCTGGCCGAGATGCTCGGGGTCAGCATCATCCCGGTGCGCGAGGCGCTGCGCAGCCTGGAAAGCGAGGGCCTGGTGGTGACCCGGCCGGGGCGCAGTGCCCGGGTCGCGCCGCTGGATCTGGAGGAGCTGCAGAGCATCTACCGGCTGCGGCGCCGGCTCGAGCCGGAGATCGCCCAGCGGTCGTGCCGCCTGCTGGCCGCCGCCGAACTGGACCGGCTGGAAGAGCACGCGATCGGGTTCGGCCGGGAAGACCGGACGATGAACGACATCTACGACGGGCACCACGAGTTTCACCTGGCGTTGCTCGCGCCCGCCGCCACCGGCTGGGACATCCGGATCCTCGGTACGCTGTGGCACGCCTCAGAGCGTTACATCCGGATTGGCTGGGGCCGTCTGGACCCAGATCCGCAGGAGCACGCCCGGCGCAAGCAGTACCACGTCGAGCTGGTCTCGGCGTTCCGCCAGCGTGACCCGGAGGTCGCCTCGGCTGCGGTCCTGGCGCACCTGTCCCGCAACGAGCAGACCGCCCTGCTGGCCCTGGACCCGGTCGTGGAAAGCGGTCAGGACCCGCCGGCCGTGTCGGCGGGCTGATTCCCGGTCCAGCCCGTCACCTGATCGATCAAGGCCCGGGCGTCCGCGGGCTCGCGGTCGCCGGCCCAGGCCACGTACTGATCGGGCCGCACCAGGACAAGCGCGGGACTGCCCTGGCCCGTGCCACCCGCCCCCGTGAGGCCTGCCTCCGTACCGTCGGCGTGGTCGATCACCCGCAACGGCACACCCCGGTCCTGCGCCGCCTTTTCCAGGCTGTCGTGGGCGCCGCCGGGCCGCCGCACCAGAAGCGTGAAGCCGCTGCCGAGCTCGTCGTACAGCGACCGGCCCGGGGCGAGCCAGGCGTGCGGCAGCAGTGCTCCTGCCCATGGGCCTCCCGGCCGCGGGTGACTCGTCCCGGTGGGTGTCGCGGCGATGACCGGCGAGCCGTCGATCCGGACGCCGAGGACCAGGTCGAGGGCGTGGAACTCGGCCCGCTTGGCCTGCTGGATCCGGCGCCCGGCGGCCTGCCGCGCGCGGTTCCCGGCCGGGCCGTCGGCGTCGAGATCGTCCGCCAGCAGCTCGGGCGAGGTGACCCGCATGTTGGCGGTAGCCGCCTGGATCACCTGCTCCTGGATCGGCCGCCGTTCAGCCTGGTAGCTGTTTAGCAGGCCCGGGCCGCCCCAGCCGCGCAGTACGGCGGCCAGCTTCCAGCCCAGGTCGACGGCGTCGCCGAGTCCGGTGTTGAGACCGTGGCCGCCGAACGGCGGGTTCAGGTGCGCCGCGTCGCCAGCCAGGAACACCCGGCCGCCCCGCATCCGGTCGGCGATCTGCATCCGCGCCGTCCACGGGTCGGTGGCCAGCACCCGCGCCCCGGCCGCCGTGCCCGCGGCACCGTCAATCAGCCGCCCGGCTTCCCGCGCACCGGTTTCGGCGTCCACCCCGAAGGCGATCATCCACCACGTGCCGCACTGGTCGATCGGGCCCACCAGGGCCGGCGCGGCCGGGTTGATGATCCAGTACTGCACGGCCGGGCCATGCCGGACCCGCGGCCACAGGTCCGGGGCCGTGAAGACCAGCCCGAAGTTGGGCCGCAGCGCCATCTCCCCGGTGTAGGCCGCGCCGATCAGCTCCCGGACCGTGCTCCGCGGCCCGTCGCATCCGACCAGGTAATCCGCGTTCACCGTGGTGTCACCGTCCGGGCCGGTCACTGTCACCCGGACCCCGGCGCCGTCCTGGGCAACGCCGGTCACCGCGCTCCCGGTGATCAGCTGGCAGCCGGGCAGCTCCTGGACCGCGTCGCGCAGCAGTTCCTCCAGCACGTACTGGGGCGCCTGCTGGCCGAGTTCGGCGAAGCGGTCGCCGTCGGGTACCAGCCCGAGCACGCCGGTGAACCGGGACAGCTCGCGGCCGGCCAGCGAGGTGCAGAAGACGATGTCGGAGGACCAGGCCGGCGGCAGCGGGGATCGCTCGCGCAGCCGTCCGGCGATGCCCCAGCGCCGCAGGTGCTGCATGGACCGGACGTTGATCGTCTTGCACCGGGGCCGGGCGTGCGAGACCGTGATCCGCGGCTCGATGACCAGGCAGCTGATGCCGCGGTGGCCAAGCTCCATCGCGCAGGCCAGCCCGACCGGCCCGCCGCCGGCTACTACGACCTGCGCTGAGCTGGCCTGGCCTGAGCTGGGCTCGCTTGAGCTGGGCTCGCTTGAGCTGGGCCGCCTTGAGCTGGGCAGGTCAGCGCTCAGTCCTGAGCCGCCCACAGCTGGCATTCCTCGACGAAGGCGAGCTGCCGCAGGTGCAGCGCGTGCCCCAGGATGTGGTGGTCGATGCTGTGGCCGGTGTTCCGGGCCACGTCGGCCGTCACGAACGGGGCGGCGGTCAGCAGCTTCGCGAACTGCTCCACGTTCGCCGCCGAGCTGTCCCACAGCGCGTCGAACTCGGCCAGCTCGTTGTGCACCGGCACGGTGATCAGCGGGGCCAGGCTGGGCAGGTGCTCGTCTGGCCACTGCGGTGCCTGGATCAGCTCACGCACCGGGGTCAGCGCGTAGCTGCCGTGCGCCGCCTGCACCGCCTCGGCGGTCCAGCTGCCCGGCGGCCCGAACATCACCTGGTCTCGCTGGTCATACGGCAGGTCCACGGTCTCGTCCGGGGGAAGTGAGGCCAGCGCGTGCGCCGCGCCGCCCCGGCGGATGACCGCGCCCATGCCGGTGACCGAGAGCCCGGTGAGCCGGAAGTCGGTCTCCCCGGCGGCGATCATCATCGCGATCATGCCGCCGATCGAGTGCCCGGTCAGGAACACGCGGTCAGCCCCGGCCTGCGCCGCAGCCTGGGTGATCGCCTCGCTAAGCAAGGCGGCGTGCTGGGTGAAAGTGTTCTCGGCCGGGCCCAGCGCCGTGCTGCCGCCGTACCCGGGCCGGTCGAAGGCCACCACCGGATAGCCCGCGGCCGCCGCCACGTCCAGGAAGCCGCCCTGGCCCGAGCCGGCCACGTCGTAGTAGCGCGCCGTGTACGTGCCGCCGTGCAGCGCGGCGATCAGCGGCTTGCGCGCTGCTGATATCGGCTGGCCTGACGCGGGCTGGGCGGCCGCCGGGCCCGCGGTCAGCGCCGCAATAGTCTGTCCCGCCACGCTGAACTCGGTACTGCCACGCTGTCCTGTCGCTGGTTCCGCCATCGTGCCCCTCCTCGCGCACGCCCGATGCCGGTACCCTAAGCGGTATATGTGATAACAGCAAGACCCGGCCGTCACGGATGCTCGCGGCGGCCCGGGGTCAGGATCCGGAGTGGCGTCCCGGTACCGTCCCGGCGGGTACCGGCGTGTCTGGTACCGGGGCTTCTGGCACCGGGGCTTCTGGCACCGGGGCTTCTGGCACCGGCGACGTGTCGCTGGTCTTGTGCCGGGCGATCAGCTCGAGCGCGCGGTCGCGGTCGCGGCGGTCGATCGCGTCGACGAGCGCGGCGTGCAGGCCGAGCCGGTCAGCGATGTACTCGGGCAGCGGCCGCTCGGTGTCGGGCAGCACGGCTAGCGTGTGCGACTCGATCTCGTCGAGCAGGTTCACGTACAGCGAGCGCAGCATGGCGTGCGGGCTGACCGCCGCGATCCGGGCATGCAGCGCCCAGTTGGCCCGGACGAACCACTCGGGCTCCTGGGCCGCGGCCGCGGCGGCCATGTCGGCCAGCACCTCGCGCATCGCGGCGATGTCGGCGGGCGAGGCGTGCCAGAGCGCGTCCTCGATGAGCAGCGGGTCGAGCGCGTCCCGGATCCGTACCGCCTCGGCGACCGGGGTCTGGTCGGCGTCCAGGGCGAGCACCGAATTGCCCAGCCGGACCAGCGGGGACTGGTCCGCGGCGAACACCCCGCCACCTGGCCCAGGCCGCACGGTGATGATCCCGCGGGACTGGGCGATGCGCATGGCCTCGTTGAACGTACCGACCGACACCTCGCAGCGAGCCCGCAGCTCCTCCCGGGAGCCCAGCCGCGCCCCCGGCGCGGTCGCCTCCGCCAGGG
>JBAPYC010000227.1:0-6388 GCA_049284535.1 Streptosporangiaceae bacterium | reverse complement strand
GCAGCGGCCTGGCCGGGCTCGCGCAGCGGGCCGCCGTCGTTGACGGCAGCCTGACAATCACCAGCCCGCCCGGCGGGCCGACCCGTGTCACCGTAGAGATGCCGCTGCACGCATGAAAGCATCCCGCCGATGCGCATCGTGATCGCCGAGGACGCCGCCTTGTTCCGGGCCGGGCTGGCCCGGCTGCTGGAAGACGAGGGCCACCAGGTGTGCGCCGCGGTCGCCGACGGCGCCGCCCTGCTGGCAGCGGCCGACGAGCATCACCCCGACGTGGTGATCGCGGACATCCGCATGCCGCCTGCCTATACCGATGAGGGACTTCGGGCCGCTGTGGAGCTGCGCCGGGCCCATCCGGGCACCGCGGTGCTGGTCCTGTCACAGTACATCGAGACCGTGTATGCGGCCCGGCTGCTGAGCGCCAGCCCGTCCGGCGTGGGCTACCTGCTCAAGGACCGGGTCGCCGACGTGGACGAGTTCACCGACGCGGTGACCCGGGTCGCGGCCGGCGGCACCGCGCTCGACCCCGAGGTGGTCCGCCACCTCCTTGCCGCCAGCCGGCGCGCCGGCGGGCTGGATCCGCTCACCGCCCGCGAGCGTGACGTGCTTGCCCTGATGGCCGAGGGCCGCTCCAATGCCGGCATCGCGACCGCCCTAGTCCTTACCCTCGGGACGGTGGAAAAGCATGTCGCCAGCATCTTCGCTAAGCTCGGCCTGCCGGCTTCCGAAACCGACAACCGGCGGGTGCTCGCAGTCCTGCGCTACCTGCGGTCCTGATGGCTGCCTCCCACCGTGCCAGGGTCCTCAGGACCACTGAACCCGAGGAACGCTCACCAGGACACGCTGCAGGTCCGCCCGCTCCAGGACCTTCTCGTCCGCGAATGTTGACCAGGGCACCGCAAGTTGACCAGGGCACCGCAATCAGTTCGCCTGGCTTCATCTCAAAGAGGCGATCGTGTTGCGTAGAACAAGCATCCCCGGCAGGATGCGACCCACCGATTTTGCTATCCAGCAGACTGGCTGGATCGCTCAAGGTCAGCAACGACTTGCTCGCCGAGCGGCGTCGGGCTCATGGGTCGTCCGCGTTCGGCACGTTCGAGCAAGCGTCCGCCGATGTCGGGTTCCAGGCGGCTGATCTGGGCGACCAAGGGTTGACCACTTGATGCCGAGATGTTTGGCGGTCTCGCTCAGCATCTGCTACCCGATATCGCGGCAAACCGGTACAGCCACTGCCAGGCGTACGGGCTTGTCAGTGCCTTCGATCGGGGTGACAAGGTCCGCCGTCTGATCGATGGTGCGCAGGGATGAGTTGTGGCTCGCGCCGCCGCGCGGGCGTAGCGGGATCTGGTGGAGGTGGGCCCAGCGGGCCATGTTGGCGGTACTCATTTTCTGCTCGCGAGGCAGGTCGGGCAGGGTCCGTCCGCGGCCGACGTACTGCTCGAACAGCCAGTCGCACGGTGGGCGCTCCTGGCCCTCAATTCACGTCATTCGGCGTGTCTCAGCCAATCTGCACAAATGCAGTGCTGGTGCAGCCAAGTTTGAGAAATCACAGTATTAAATGAGAACCTACAGAAGCGTTCCGCCGCGTCTTAAGGAAATGCCGCATCCGCCACCCATACGGCGTTGCCCGTGAGATTATGCCATGCAGCGTGAGACCCTACACTTATTAGGACCCTAAGGGCTCGCCATGTCGACAAATCGGCTATAATGACCCTGGAATGCGACCGTCACTGTCGCGGTTGGGCCATTTCTGTGCTTGGCGACAATCAGGTCCGCCTCACCCGCGCGCGGCGATTCGCGCTCGTAAGCATCCTCGCGATGCAGAAGAATAACTACATCCGCATCCTGCTCTATACTATTATGCAGGTTTATACCGTTAGCGATGAAATTATGGGTGCCGAGGACGGTTGCGTCGAATACTGACTGCAATCCCAGGCTTTCGATTGACGCGATCGTATCCCAATAGACGTCATTTGTAGCGAGCATTTCAAGCTCGGCATCTTCCAGAACTTCCGCGATTCGCCCGATGCGCGACCGCGAGGGGCAAATCGCAGCGTTAAGGTCACCTCGGCTCCTACTGCCCACAGCTGCCCGCATGCGGTTTAGTGAAATTGAGCGCCCTGCCATTACTTGGCTAACTCGTTTCCAGACGTCACTCGGAATCGTGTCGAACCGGCCAGCCGCCGTCATGGTCTCGAGCTGCCGCCTTGCCTTCGCTGCAGACAAGCCACGCTCGCCATGTACACCGATCTCGTCAATAAACTGCCGCTGGTCTCTGACACCCGTCACATCGATTGTCCACTGAGGATGACCGTAAGAATTGCCGACAGCGCGGAGACGGGCAATGATCCCGAAGCGGAGAAGTAGCAGCTGAACTTGTCGAGCGAGGCGTTCGCTTGTTGTGCTGTAGTAGATCCTTACCGCCCCGGCCGAGCTTGTCGTTACTGAACCGTCGGTAGCCCACAGGTGGCGAACGAAGAGCGCGAGCTGATTCTGTGACAATGAAAAGATATGCGGCGGCACAAATTTCTCGTGGCTGCGCAGGCCGAACAAACCCATGGCATCTAGCCATGCGGCTATGGGATTGCGCTTTCCGTGAGTCAAGCGGAAGGGCGCGGGAAGTCGCAGCGATGTGCAGTGCGCAGCCTCGTAATCATCCCGTATTGCTGTTATCCCGAAATGTCTCGCGGCATCGGTAACAGCCATCAGGTTTGCTTCGTCCTTGCTGGCGTACCGGATTGGCTGGCGCTTGACAAATGACCCGTCGCCAATCAGATGAGCGAGCATTACAAGTTCAGGTTCAGGAATCTCCTGGATCTCAAGCGGCGCTGGCGTAGTACGGGGAACAGCGACCCGCGATCCCGCACGAAGGTCACCCAGCGGAGACCAGCCGCTGAGAGTAAGGAACGGGTGGTTAGCGGTGGCTTCGACCTGGCGGCCCGAGGTCAGCCGGACACGGAAGACTTCCTTGGTCCCGCTCGGGAATGCATGCGTCATGATCTGCGGCACCAGCCGCAGCCGGTCATCAAGGGACCAGACGGGGACGTTCTCCTCGCCAGAGGCAAGCAAGTCGCCGAGTGAGGTCTCTGTTCCCGTGTCCGCCCGGAGGATACGAGTGCCCGCTGTGAGGCAGCCCGACTCGCGCAGGTCGGAGAGCAGGGGCTTCTTGTCGGTGCGCTGCTCGGGGCCACGGTTGAGCTGGGACAGCGCGATCAGCGGGACCTCGAGCTCCTTGGCCAGCAGCTTGAGCGAACGGGACATCTCCGAGACTTCCTGCTGCCGGCTTTCTACTCGCTTGGGCGAGGACATCAGCTGCAGGTAGTCGATGATGACGAACTTCAGGTCATGGCGCTGCTTGAGGCGGCGGCACTTGGCCCTGATCTCCATCAGCGACATGTTGGGCGAGTCGTCGATGAACAGCGGGGCGTCCGCGACCTCGCTCATCCGCCGGGCCAGCCGGGCCCAGTCGTCGTCGTTCATCTGCCCGGTGCGCATGGTGTGCATGGGCACCCGTGCCTCGGCCGACAGCAGCCGCATCGTGATCTCGTTCCGCCCCATCTCCAGGCTGAACACGACGGTGGCCATGCTGTTCTTGATGGCGGCGGCCCGGGCGAAGTCAAGCGCCAGGGTCGAGTTGTGCGTCGGGATCATGCCCCGGCCCGCCAGGTAGAGGTGGTCCATGGTGTCCACCTGGACGCAGCGGACCGGCCGGGAAGGGACGGCCCGCACGTCGACGATGTACCGCCACCGGGCCGGGTCACCAAGTCCCGTGACCCCGCTGCGGGCCAGCACGGGGCGGGCTGCCGTCAGCGCAGCGCTGAGCGCCACCGCGTGGTTGGAGCGGCGGGACACCGCTTCATGTCGCAGCGTCCGGGCGATCTGCCCGGTCGTGACCACCTGAGGCGGAGCCAGCCGACGGTCCCCATGGTCCCAGGTGACCCACTGGTGGTTCTCGTCGGCGAGGATCATCTGGCCGTCGTCGAACTCGACCTCGTAGCAGGGACGCCCGCGCAGGACATCCGTGGCCGCGACGACGCGAGTGGGCTTGCCGTCGGCACCGATCAGCTGCTCGCCAACGCGGACTTCGCCCATCGTGGTCCAGCCGGCCGGTGTCGGCAGCGGGGTGTCGAGGGCGAGGGCCTTGCCCACGGCGGGCCGGGCGGCGATGACGATCATCTGGCCGGGGTGCAGGCCGTTGGTGAGCGCGTCCAGGTCGGAGAAGCCGGTCGGGACGCCGGTGAGCATGCCGCCACGGCTGCCGATGGCCTCGATCTCGTCCAGAGCGCCTGGCATGATCTCCGACAGCGAGTGGTAGTCCTCACTGGTGCGGCGGTCGGTGACGGCATAGACCTCGGCCTGGGCCCGGTCCACGAGCTCGTCGGCCTCGGCCTCGCCCGCGTAGCCGAACTGGACGATCCGGGTGCCCGCCTCCACCAGGCGGCGCAGGATGGCCCGCTCCCGGACGATCCGGGCGTAGTAGCCCGCGTTGGCCGCGGTTGGCACCGAGGCGATCAGGGTGTGCAGGTAGGGGCCGCCGCCGACGCGGGCGATCTCACCACGCCGGGTCAGCTCGTTGGCCACCGTAATCGCGTCGGCGGGCTCACCCCGGCCGTACAGGTCGAGGATGGCCTCGTGGATCAGCTGGTGAGCCGGGCGGTAGTGGTCGGTCGGCCGGATCACCTCGAGCACGTCCGAGATGGCGTCCTTGGAGAGCAGCATGCCGCCCAGGACACATTGCTCCGCGGCAACATCGTGCGGCGGTGTCCGCTCGAAGTCGTCATTCCGCGGGGTCATCTCGGTGACGCTCACGTGTCCGCCCACCCCCATCTGAATGAACCCGGCAGGAACGCACTGCTGCCTTCGCCCTGCCACAGTTCTAGCCCAAGCCACTGACATTTTCCGGTTCCCCGCGCACGTCACCAACCTGACCGGTGGACGACGTGTGGACAACGTGTGCAGACACGCCGGTCAAGTTGTGCGCACCCTGGGGATAGACCTGTGGAGATGACCGCCTGATGGCTGACAACAGGCGTTTGAACAGGGAAAATACGGTCCACCGGGTGTGTGGAAGAAAAATATGGCGGGGATTTCCCGGCTAATTGTCCACAACCGTTATCCACAGTGATGGGTCGTCATCCTGTGGATAACATGACTGCGGAAAGCACACACGCGGACACCGTCGAGCTGATAATCTTCGCTCGTGTGTTCGATAGACGAGTCCGCGCTCCAGCTCGTGGCTGAAGCCATCGACAAGCTTGAAGCGGACCACAAGAGCGGCGCCACCTCCGGCCTGGAGGAACAGGTCGCCGCGGTCTGGGCCATGGTGCGTGACATCGACCCGGAGCTGGCCCGGCTGATCTCCGGCTACATCCGTCCGGCCGAATAGCGCCGTCTGGACGGCTGGCCGCGGGATGGCAAACCATGATCACGAAGGCTTCGGGTCGCTAACGGACCGGAGCCTTCGTGATCATGAAACACAAGTCGCGGGCCCGCCGGATGAGCGGGCCGCACAGGGCGCTAGTCGGCCGAGATCTCGATGTCGACCGGGGCGCTGACTTCGGGGTGCAGCCGGACCCGGACCTGGTGCGAGCCCAGGGTCTTGATCGGGTCGCGGACCTCGATCCGGCGCCGGTCGAGCTCGGGGCCGCCCGCCTCGCGCACCGCGGCCGCGATGTCGGCGGGGCCGACCGAGCCGAAGAGCCGGCCGTTGGTGCCGGCCCGGCGGCGCATCCGGACATTGAGCCCTTGGAGCTGACCGGCCACGACCTTGGCGTCTTCCACGCCGCGGATCTCCCGGGCCGCGCGGGCCCGCTTGATCAGGTCGATCTGCTTTTCCGCGCCGCGGGTCCAGGACATCGCGAAGCCGCGCGGGACGAGGTAGTTCCGGCCGTAGCCAGCGGCTACGTCCACCACGTCACCCGGTGCGCCCAGGCCGGTTACTTCCTGGGTGAGGATGAGCTTCATCGGTGTACGACTCATCTGCCTGACTCCTAGCGCGCCGTGCTCGTGTACGGAAGCAGCGCCATCTCGCGGGCGTTCTTGATCGCCGTCGCGACGTCGCGCTGGTGCCGCGTGCAGTTGCCGGTGACCCGCCGGGCGCGGATCTTGCCCCGGTCGGAGATGTACTTGCGGAGAAGACCGGTGTCCTTGTAATCGACGTAGGCGATCCGGTCATGACAGAATGCGCAGACCTTCTTCTTCGGCTTGCGCAGTGGTGGCTTCGCCATCGTGGTGCTCCTTAGAGCCCCGCCCGCGGCGGGGATGGTCGGTACTGGTTATCTAGCTTGTGCTGAATTAGAACGGCGGTTCGTCGGAGTAGCCGCCGGGACCGTCGGTGGCCCACGGGTCGGAGTCGCCCCCGCCCGAGCTGCCGCCCTGACCGCCGCCGCCC
>JBAPYC010000226.1:0-4093 GCA_049284535.1 Streptosporangiaceae bacterium | reverse complement strand
CGGATCTGCGCGTCCACGCCCTTTTGCTGGCCGCGGGCGTTCAGGTTCCCGAGCCGCAGCTTGACCCAGGGCATCTGGGCGATGACCCGCTGGTCGATGGTGGGCACCCGGTCCCGGGCCGCGTCGTACCAGTAGACCCGGAGCAGCTCGCCGCGGATCAGCTCATCGGCGTGCTTGGTGACGACCTGGATCAGCGGTACCGCGTCCACGCGGAAATCGCGGCGCGAGCTGGAACCGAACAGCAGTTCGCCGGCCGCGGCGTAGATATACCCGACATCCACCATGACCGCGTAGCGGGCCAGGATGGGCAGCGGAGCGGCGAATTCAGTCATCACCTTCGACAATAAGGTAGCGGGGTATGTGCGCGTGCCACATGTACCAGTTTTGCAGACAGAACGAATCGGGCCCGATGCGCCTCGTCAGCAATTACTCCGAGGCAATTGCGTGCGGGCACGTCCAGGCCGGCTAATGCCGCCCAATGAGCCGGGTCTTCTACAACGGTATGTTGCCGTGCTTTTTCGGCGGTAGCGTCTGCCGCTTAGTGCGCAGGCTGCGCAGCGCCCGGGTCACCGCCAGCCGGGTCTCGGCCGGCCGGATGACCGCGTCGACGTAGCCGCGCTCGGCCGCAATGTACGGGTTGGCCAGGGTGTCCTCGTATTCGGAAATCCGCCGGGCGCGCAGCTCGTCCGCGTCGCCAGCGCCGGCCAGCTCCCGCCGGTACAAGATGTTGACCGCGCCCTGCGCGCCCATGACCGCGATCTGCGCGGTCGGCCAGGCCAGGTTCAGGTCGCCGCCCAGGTGCTTGGAACCCATCACGTCGTAGGCGCCGCCGTAGGCCTTCCGCGTGATTACCGTCACCTTGGGCACGGTGGCCTCGGCGTAGGCGTAGATGAGCTTGGCGCCGCGCCGGATGATGCCGCGCCATTCCTGGCTCACGCCGGGCAGGAATCCCGGCACGTCCACGAAGGTGAGGATCGGGACGTTGAACGCGTCGCAGGTCCGCACGAACCGCGCCGCCTTTTCCGACGCGTCGATGTCCAGGCAGCCGGCGAAGTGCAGCGGCTGGTTGGCCACCACGCCCACCGAGGAGCCGTCGATCCGGCCGAAGCCGACCACCATGTTGGGCGCGAAGCCCTCGTGGATCTCGAGGAATTCGCCGTCGTCCAGGACGTGCGTGATCACCTCGTGCATGTCGTACGGCTGGTTCGGCGAGTCCGGGATCAGCGTGTCCAGCTCCTCGTCCAGATCCGAGGGCTCCGCACTATTCAGCTGGGCGCCATTCAGTTCGGAGTCCGGCGACAGCCGGGGCGGGTCCTCCAGGTTGTTCGACGGCAGGTAGGACAGCAGCTCGCGGGCGAAATCCACGCAGTCCTGCTCGTCCTTGGCCTGGTAGTGGGCCACGCCGGACTTGGTGCCGTGCGCCTGCGCGCCGCCCAGGTCCTCGAAGCTCACGTCCTCGCCGGTAACCGTCTTGATCACGTCGGGCCCGGTGATGAACATGTGGCTGGTGCCCTCGACCATCAGCGTGAAGTCGGTGATGGCGGGGGAGTACACCGCCCCGCCCGCGCATGGCCCCATGATCAGCGAGATCTGCGGGACCACGCCGGAGCTCATCACGTTGCGGTAGAAGATCTCGGCGAACAGGCCAAGCGCCACCACGCCCTCCTGGATCCGGGCGCCGCCGCCGTCGTTGAAACCGACCACCGGGCAGCC
Source organism: Streptosporangiaceae bacterium (assembly GCA_049284535.1). GTDB lineage: Bacteria > Actinomycetota > Actinomycetes > Streptosporangiales > Streptosporangiaceae > Palsa-504. Next base: position 2,380 of record JBAPYC010000226.1, on the reverse strand, counting down.
GGTCTTCAGCGCGTGGTCCATCAGCTTGACGATCTTCTCGCCATACACTTCGCCCAGCGAGCCGCCGAACACCGTGAAATCCTGGCTGAACACGGCCACGGGCCGGCCGTCCACGGTGCCGTGACCGGTTACCACGCCGTCGCCGTAGGGCCGGTTGTCCTCGATGCCGAAGTCGTGCGCCCGGTGCCGGGCCAGCTCGTCGAACTCGGTGAACGAGCCGGGATCAAGCAGCAGGTCGATCCGCTCCCGGGCCGTCAGCTTGCCACGTTCGTGCTGTTTTGCCACGGCCTGCTCCGAGCCGGCGTGCACCGCCTCGTTACGCCGCCGCTCCAGGTCGGCGAGCTTGCCCGCGGTGGTGTGCAGGTCGGGAACAGGTTCGCTTCCGGCGTCTTGGCCAGCGCTGGAGGTTGTCATAAGGATCAGGCTAGCGGGCAGTGCTGGCGGCGGGCCCATACCGGGGTATTACGCTCTAGCCGTGAACACGGATGTGAACAGGGATACCGAGCCTGCCCTCGACGGTGCCCGGGACAGCGACCAGCACCGGGACGGGGACCAGCACCCGGAAAGCGACCAGCACCGGGAAAGCGACCGCGCCGGGCTGCCCGATCCGATGCGGCATGACGTGCGGCTGCTCGGCGACCTCCTCGGCGAGGTCATCAGGGACTCGGCCGGCCCGGAGCTGCTGGCCGACGTGGAGCGGCTGCGGCACGCGGTCATCACGGCCCGCCAGGGCGGCCGGGACACCGGGACCGGAGACGAGATCGCGGCCCTGGTCGGCTCCTGGAACCTGCAGGCGGCCGAGCAGGTGGCCCGCGCCTTCACCGTCTACTTCCACCTGGCCAACCTGGCCGAGGAGCATCAGCGCATCCGTATCCTGCGCGAACGCGACTCCGGTAAGGAGCCGGTGCGGGAGTCGCTGGCCGCCGCGGTGACCGAGCTTGGCCACGACGCCGGGCCGGAGTACCTGACCGGGCTGATGGCCTCGCTGCGCGTGCACCTGGTGCTGACCGCGCACCCGACCGAGGCGCGCCGCCGCGCGGTGGTAGCGGCACTGCGCCGGATCAGCGTCCTGCTCGAGACCTTCGACGACGACCGGGCCGCGGCCGCCGACCGCGAGGAGGCCCGGCGCGGGCTGCGCGAGCAGATCGACCTGCTGTGGCGGACATCACAGCTGCGGGTCAAGGCCATGGACCCGATCGACGAGGTCCGCACGGTCATGACCGCGTTTGACGAGACCCTGTTCCGGGTGGTCCCGACGGTGTACCGCGAGCTCGACCGGGCGCTGGGCGCGTTCGATGACAACGAGGGCAGCGGCGGCCACGAGACCCCGCCGGTGCGCGCGTTCCTGCGCTATGGCAGCTGGGTCGGCGCCGACCGGGACGGCAACCCGTTCGTGACCGCGCAGGTCACCCGGGAGACCGCCACGATTCAGGCCGACCACATCCTGCGGGCGCTGGAGACCGCCACCACCCGGATCGGCCGGGCGCTGACCCTGCACGAGGACGGCACCCCGGTCAGCCCCGCGTTGCGGCGGGCGCTGGCCACGGCCACGGCCGCGCAGCCCGAGCTGCTGGCCGAGATCACCGAGCGGTCGCCGCAGGAGCCGTACCGTGCCTACCTGCTGTATGCCGCGCAGCGGCTGAACGCGACCCGGATCCGGCACGCCGACCTGGCCTACCGCGGTCCGGCCGAGTTCCTGGCCGACCTGCGCGTGGTCCAGGAGTCGCTGCTCGCGGCGGGCGCGGTCAAGCAGGCCTCCGGCGAACTGCAGCACCTGATCTGGCAGGCCGAGACGTTCGGCTTCCACCTGGCCAGCCTGGAGGTCCGGCAGCACAGCCAGGTGCACGCGAAGGCCCTGGCCGAGCTGCGCGCGGCCGGCCCCCCCGGAACGCCCGGCTCGTGGTCGGATCAGACCGAGGAGGTGCTGGCCACGTTCCGGGCCATCGCCTGGATCCAGGACCGGTTCGGCATAGCGGCGTGCCACCGGTACGTGATCAGCTTCACCACGTCGGCCGGTGACATCGCCGCGGTCCACGAGCTGGCCCGCTACGCCATGGACGACGCGCCGCTGCCGCAGCTCGACGTGGTGCCGCTGTTCGAAAGCGCGGAGGACCTTGGCAACGCCCCAGAGGTGCTGACCGGCATGCTGGCCCTTCCCGAGGTGGCCGAACGCGTTGCTTCAAGCGGCGGCGAACTCGAAGCGATGCTCGGCTACTCGGACTCGGCCAAGGAGCTTGGGCCGGCCAGTGCCACCTTGCGACTGTTCGACACCCAGGCCCGGCTGGCCGAGTGGGCCGCGACCAACGGCGTGCGGCTCACGCTGTTCCACGGCCGCGGCGGCGCCCTGGGCCGCGGCGGCGGCCCGGCCGGCCGCGCCGTC
>JBAPYC010000225.1:0-1763 GCA_049284535.1 Streptosporangiaceae bacterium | reverse complement strand
CCTCCACCCCGTTCGCCGGCAGGCGCGGCGGCGCGGCCGGCACCGCGGCCAGCTAGCCGGGCCAGCTGGCGCAGCCGGCTTACGCCGTCGGCTGAGGGGCGCCTGAGGCGGCGGGCATTGTGCCGCGGGCCTGCTGGGGAGCATGCTGGCCTACAGGAGGCGGTGCCGATGACGAACCAGCCGACGATTAACCTGAACGGCCTGCTGGAACGGGCCGTAGCGACCGGAGCGGACCGGACCGCGCTGCGCCTGGACGACCTGACGCTGAGCTACGCGCAGCTGCACGAGGCGGTCCGGCGGATGAGCACGCTGCTGGCCGCGGCCGGAGTCGGGCCTGGTGACCGGGTCGGGATCATGCTGCCGAACGTCCCGGCCTTCCCGATCGCCTTCTACGGCGCGCTGGCCGCCGGGGCCGTGGTGGTGCCGATGAACCCGCTGCTCAAGAGCCGGGAGGTGGCCTACTACCTGGGCGACTCCGGAGCCAAGGTCGTTTTGGCCTGGCGGGACGCGGCCGCCGAGGCGGCCAAGGGCGCGGCCGACGCCGGAGCCGAGGTCATCGTGGCCGAGACGCCCGGCCTGGCCGACGCGCTGGCCGGGCACGAGCCCGCGGACCGGGCGCCGGATCGCGCGGACGACGACGACGCGGTGATCCTGTACACCTCCGGCACCACCGGCCGGCCCAAGGGGGCCGAGCTGACCCACGCCAACCTGGTCCGCAACGCGGAACTGAGCTCCCGGGTGGTGCTGCAGAACACCGCCGAGGACGTGGTGATGGGCTGCCTGCCGCTGTTCCATGTATTCGGCCTGACCTGCGGGCTGAACGCCACCGTGGCCGCGGCCGGGACCCTGACCCTGCTCCCCCGGTTCGACCCGGCCCGGGCGCTGGAGATCATCGCCCGGGACCGGGTGACGATCTTCGAGGGCGTGCCGACCATGTACGCGGCCATGCTGCACCTGCCGGACGCGGACCCAGCTGACGCGGCCACGCTGCGGGTCTGCGCGTCCGGCGGGGCCTCGCTGCCGGTGGAGATCCTGCGCGGGTTCGAGGAGAAGTTCGGCTGCATGATCCTGGAGGGCTACGGGCTGTCCGAGACCTCCCCGGTGGCCTCGTTCAACCAGCCGGAACAGGAGCGCAAGCCCGGCTCGATCGGCACCCCGATCGAGGGCGTCCAGATGCGGCTGATCGACGACGCGGGCCAGACCGCGGCGGACGGCGAGATCGGCGAGATCGCCATCCGCGGGCACAACGTGATGAAGGGCTACTGGAACAAGCCCGAGGCCACCGCCGAGACGATGACCGACGGATGGTTCCGCACCGGCGACATGGCCCGGGTCGACGAGGACGGCTACTACTTCATCGTCGACCGCAAGAAGGACCTGATCATCCGGGGCGGCTACAACGTCTACCCGCGGGAGGTCGAGGAAGTGCTGCACGAGCATCCGGCCGTGGCCGAGGCGGCCGTGATCGGCATCGCGCACGACTCGCTGGGTGAGGAGGTCGGCGCGGCCGTGGCGCTCAAGCCGGATACCAGCGCCACCCCCGAAGAACTGAGAGACTTCACCAAGGCCCGGCTGGCGGCGTACAAGTACCCGCGCCGGGTGTGGCTGGTCGACGCGCTGCCCAAGGGGCCGACCGGGAAGATCCTGCGGCGCGAGGTGACGGTGCCAGATTGAGCGGGCCGGAGGAGAATGCGAACTGGGCGCAGGACGCGGTCGACGCCGCGGGCGGTCTGGACCTGCTGCTGACCGACGCGGCCCTGGGC